>DATLUO010000161.1 GCA_035533075.1 Pirellulales bacterium
TCTCTCTGCGACATCGATGACACCTCCGTGAATTAGCGGCGCGGCTCCTTACCGCGCCCACGAAAGCCCTACGCAGGCTCGCCTCCCATTGCTCAGATCGCAGATTTTCCGACCAAACAGCCGCCAACGTCCGTAGAAAAGGGTGGGACCAGCGAGCTTGCGAGCGCCGGCCCACCGTAATCGACGTCGCCATCGGTGGGCCGGCGCTCGCAAGCTCGCTGGTCCGACTCTACGTTCGCGAAAAAGCGCCATTTGGCAGGATTGTTGCTCACAACAATGATTTGAATACGCGGTGGCGGCGCGATCAATGCTGGTCGCTCTGCGCATTGGACGGCAGGGCGGAATTTTTTCTCGGACGGCCCTGGCGACGGTTGTTCGCGCGGGCCACATCCTCATGCGGAGGTGGAGCATGAAACGTTTTCTCACTTTGGGACTCTTGGGAATGGGGCTCGTGGGTCTGCTGCTGGCGGAGGTCGGCGCCGCCGAAACCGCCAAGGGCGAGCAGATGTTGGTGGCGGCGCAGAACGCGCCGCTGATGCGCGGCAGCTCGACGCTGGCAAGGCTGCCGGCCGGGCACCGTTTTGAGGTGATTCGCACGGAAGGCAATTGGGTCGGCACCCGCGCCACGGTGAATGGGAAGCCCGTAAGCGGCTGGCTCTGGCGAGGATATGTGGCAACGCCCCAGCAGTTCGCTCGCCGGCAGGAGTTGCTGCGGCGGTATTCGTACATTCCCATGACGGAAATGATGCCGACGGTGCCGGAACTGTATGCCCGCACGTTCCCGCAGCCGCAGCCGCTCTTTCCGGCGGCCCGCGGGGGCCCCATGGTGGCTGAGGCCGTGCCTGGCGCCTCGAGGCCTTACAAGGGACCGTATCCGTATGCACGGCCAGTCCTCTGGCCGGACATGGGCGACTACGTCACCGGTGGGCTTCGCGCGAACTCGCCCTTGCTCATGGGAACGACGTGGTACAGCCGCAACTATTGGCGTGCTGACCGGAAGATCATCGGCTACTGACGGCGTTAGAAGCGGAAATCGAGCCCGAAATTGAGGCCCTGGGCCCAATAGGTCGACGTGTGAAACTGAAAGGCCGGCGGCACCGGGCCGGTGCCGCCGTAGGCCGGGTCGGAGGGAATCCGATTGGCGCTCGTCACGCGGCTCACCTGGTCGCCGGGCCGGGCGACGTTGCTCAGGTAAATAAACGAATAGCCGATGCGCGCCGTGACCGACGGCGAGATTTGGTATCCGAGGTTGAAATGCCCCTCGGGCGCGACTGCGTACGGATTCTGGTAATAATTGCCCATGTTGGCCGTGGTGGCCAGGACGCCGCCGGGCAACATGGTCCGCACGCCTTGCGGGTTGGTGAAGAGGGTCGAGCCCGAGATCGTCGCCCGCTGCTGAACCGTACCGAAGGCGATCTTGCCCAACGCGGTGAAGTAGAACCGCCCTTGAGCATAATAGAGTCTTGCTCCCCCCGACCCTCCATAGAAGCTGTTGGTGAGCCGGAAGCCGTCGAAATCGGACAAGGTGGCGGAGGTGCTCAGGGGCGCGCCCCCGAAGGTGCTCCCGCCGCCCAAGAAATCGGAGGACTGGTCGTAGATATTCAACGATTCCACCAGGCTCAAGTAGCGGAAGCCCAACAGGCCATCCAGTCGCACGCGCTGGGTCTGGAGCAGATTGAGAACGCCGTCGCAATTGGCCCCTTGGAATTCGCTGCGTAGGATCACATCCACGCCGCCGAGGAACTGGTCGGGGAGCGAGTCGACGTGAGAACCTTCGCCGCCGCTTCGCGCGTCGATCGTCGGCCGTGCAATGACCGGATTGCCAAAGCCGTCCGATTGCTGCGAGAACTCGCGGCTCTGCTGGATCAGCACGAAGTAGCCGGCCTCCAGACCGAAGACGCGTCCCTCGTCGAGCCAGATGCCGGTTTCGAGGCGGACTCCGCCCACATATCCGAAGCTGGCGGTGCCGCCGCCAAAGACGACCAGCGTGCCCGGCTGCCCGATGGCCCCAGGCACGGCATCGGCCGTCGATCCGCTGGTTGCAATCGGTTGCGGCACGGGCGCCGCTTTGGTGTCCCACAACAGCGCTTCGGGACGGAACCAGAACTTGGCAGTCACCACGTAGACCATTTCGGGCAAGGCCGGCCGGACGGGCCGCGGTGGCGGCGGGACGACCGGATAGGGCCCCGGCGACAGGGGCGTGAAGGGATCAGGCGGCTGCCAGTTGGGCGGCGCGCCGTAGGTTTGCGGAGGCGGCGCGAGCGGCCCAGAGCCCGGTGGTTGCGCAGCGAACGCAGGCGGCGCCGAGTAGGGCAGGGCGCCGTTGGTCTGCGGCCTTGGCGCAGGCTGCGCATCGCTCGAAGGCTGCGCGGCGGTCTGGGCCGGCGCGGGCTGCCGCAGGCTTGAAGCGCGAGGCGTGGAAGCTGCGCCCCCTGCCCCTCCGGGCGCAAAGCTTGCAGTGTACGAGGGCGGCTGGCCCATGCCTGTCGCCGCGCTTGCGCAAAGCAACAAGGCAGCCAGCAGGCCTCGAAAAGGCCAGTACACGTGGCCCGGCGGAAGACACATCATCTTGTTCTAATCGGATGACTTTTCCGGCGGCGATAAGCGAAATCATCCGATGCTGTACTTCACGCGGCGAACATGCACGCCGTTTGACAATTGAGTGCGGCGCCACTATCCACAAGCTATGGATCGTCCCTCCAAGACAGCCGACCCTCGCACGCCTCACTTCGATTCGCTGGAGCAAGAGGCTTTTCTCAACCTCTGGCGCACCTACGACCGTTTGAAAGCCATCGAAGAAGCCTTGTTTGGCGAATATGGTCTGACCGCGCAGCAATACAACGCGCTGCGGCTGCTGCGGGCCGAGCACCCCGATTCGCTGCCCACGCTGGCCATCGGCTCGCGGCTGATCTCGCGCGCCCCCGACATCACGCGACTGCTCGATAAGCTGGAAGAACGGGGCCTCGTGTCGCGCCGGCGTGATGCGACCAATCGCCGCGTGGTGAACGTGGCGATCACCGACGCCGGGCTCGAATTGCTCGGCGCGATCGCCGCGCCCTTGGCCGAGTGCCACCGCCGCCAGCTCGGCCATCTTTCGCCCCAGGAGCTTGGCAGCCTGATCGACCTGCTCGCCGCCGCCCGGCGGCCGCATGAGTCGAATGGCTTTTGACGAACGATGCTTTATGCTGCTTGAGAAAGGGAACGAACGGGCGACGGCCCGATCCAGGCAGGGTTCTTCCAGACCTGGCAGCCGTCTCGCACAAGTTGCACGCCGCCGTTGGATTGCCGATAGAGGCAGGTTTCTTCGGCTTCGAGCAGCCAGCCGTCGGCCGACATCATGTCGAGCAACTGCTGTTCGATCGCCCGGCCGTGCGTGCCGACCACGGTCCGCTTCACTTTTTGCCGCAACACCTGCCGCGCGGCCGCCAGCACCACGTGCTCGTGGCCTTGGATATCGACGTGCAGCAGATCGACCACGCGAAACGGCTTGAGTAAAGTGCCGATCGAATAGCAAGGCAATCTTTCCGTCGCCGCACGAGTGCCGACTCGCCGGCCGAGCGTCGCCGCGCAACGCCGCAGTCGCCGGGCAAGGCCGCCGTCGGGCGCGGCAAAAATGGCGGGCGTGCCCCAATCGAGCGACGGATCGGCAAGCACCGGAAACTCCGCCGTGCCGTCGCGCGGTCCAACGACGCCGTGCAGCAGCGTATGCGCGGCGGGGTCGAGGCCGTTGTCGCGAAAATGGCGGCTCATGTACTCGCAATGTTTTTTCGATCCTTCCACGCCCGTCAGCCGCACGTGGTTGATGCCGCGCAACCGCGCCGCGCGGGCAGTCGCCACCAGCCACGGCGCCCACCCCGCACCCAACTCGACGACGCACAGTTCGTCGGCCGCCTCATGGACCGCGGCCAGCGCTCCGGCCCACTCCAGGGCGGTGGCATGGAAGTTCACCGGCAGGGGATATCCTTCCACCGTGCCTCCCTGCAAGCCGCGCACGTACTCGGCGCGGGTCCGCGTGCCGAGAAAATCGATCACATAGTCCGGCTCCGGCAGACCGCGATACTGCGGGAAAGCCTTGAGCGTCTCTTCGATGCGTAGCACTGTATCTTCGGACATACATCTTCGCTCGGCGGTCCCCCACTTTGCCGCGCGGACGATAGATGCCGCCGCCGCGCATGTCAAGACGGCTGCTCCATCAAAACCGGGAATGAAAAAAATCGGTTTGAGAATCAAAGACCCGCAATGGACGGGCGTAGGATGGGACCAGCGAGCTTGCGAGCGCCGGCCCACCGATAGCGACGTCGTTTACGGTGGGCCGGCGCTCGCAAGCTCGCTGGTCCCACTCTACTCAGAGTTCCATGAGGCGCTCGACCAGCGGCCCGATGGCCTGGGCATAGATCTGGTAGCCCGCCGCCGTCAGATGCACTTGGTCATCGAAGAAGATGCCCGCCTGCTGGTCGCCGTTGGGGGCCAGCAAGAGTGGAGTGATGTCGATGTAGAAGGTGTCCACGCCGTCGGCGAGCGCCTGTATCAGGGCGTTGGCGGCAGCCTCCTTCTGCCGATAGGGGTAGCTGGCGCTGGTGCCCGTCGGCGGAATGCCGACCAACAGCACCTTGGTGTCGGGCAAACGCTCATGCAGCGTGTCGACGATCGCCTTGACGCCGGCGGCAATGTCGGCGGACGAATCGTTCAGCAGGTTGTTCGTGCCCGCCAGCAGCACGACCAGCTTCGGGTGGACGTTGTCGAGAAGCCCGTTATCCAGTCGCCAGAGAATGTTTTGCGTCGTGTCTCCGGGAATTCCGGCGTCGAGCGGCTGGAACTGGCCGAAATACTGGTTCCAGGCGTCGTTGCCGAAGACGGTCCAGCCGTAGGTCAACGAATCGCCCAGAAACATCACCTGAGCGTTGTTTTGCGCCGCCGTGGCGTCGATGGCCGCATTGTCGGCTGCGAACCAACTGTTGTCGGCCGGCTGCGGAACCGTGGTGACCGGCTGGCCGGCGGCGGCCTGGAAATAGTCGTCCGTGCCGGCCATATAAGCGACGATCGATTCGTTGGTCATGCCCTGGCCCAAAAGCGCGGCCCAATACGCGGTCACCGCACCATCGCTCGATTCGTGCAGCACCTGGCTGAAGTCGGCTTCGATCCGCGCGCTTTCTCGCTCTGCGCCGCTGGTAAACGCCATCGCCACTTGCGTCCGTGCCTGGCCCTGAGCAAGCTCTGCCAGCCAAAATGCGCTTCCACCCGGATCGGCCGCACGGCCCAACACCGCGTTATACACCGCGTCGATCCAGGCGGCGTTCGTTCCACCGGCATCATTGAAGAATTCGTCGGATGCGACCAGTACCGCCTCGATCTGCTCGTCACTGGCGCCCGATTGCATGGCGGCGGTGTAAAACGCGATGTCCGAGGCCGAGGCGCCGCGTTGAAGGTATCGCTGGAAATCGGGCCCGATCACGATGTTGGCATCGTATTCGTCGCTGTGGGCCACCGCCCCCGCGACCGCCTGGACCGGCAGGCCGGAGTCGAGCAGCGAAGTCCAGTAGGCCAGCGCCGACGGGTCGATTTGCCGTTGAAGCACGTCCTTGTAAACGGCCGAGGCGTACATCGCGAACGGCGAATCGGCCGTCGTCGCCGCAGCGGCGGGATCGGCACTCAGCGCGAGCCGTGCTTCGAGCGGTTCCGGCGCGCACGCACGACCGCCAGGCGCATCCGATGCCCGCAAGCTTCTCACACGGTGTTTTCTGGCCCAAGCGCTGCGGGGCAGCCGA
This sequence comes from Pirellulales bacterium, assembly GCA_035533075.1. Classification (NCBI taxonomy): domain Bacteria; kingdom Pseudomonadati; phylum Planctomycetota; class Planctomycetia; order Pirellulales; species Pirellulales bacterium. The sequence goes on from DATLUO010000161.1 coordinate 5,766, forward strand.
CGATCCATGCTCATGTTGCCTCTTGCGGAGTGTAGCAACAATGTTAATTGGCCGTACGCATTTTGCAACTCTTTCTCAAACCCGCACCGTCGACCTCCTGACTTCTCACGAAGTCAGCTACGCGGTATCATCGAAGCGCGGACTCGTTGGGCCGTGCCGTTTGCGCGATGCGTTCCGCGGGCACGGTCCGAGGATCACCAGCGCGGTCAGAGCGAAGGAGCACAATCATGGCAAGAACCTGGCTGGCGACAGCGCTGACGCTCGTTCTGACAGGCGCGCTTTCTAGCCGGGCTTCCAGGGCCGACGATGCGGTCGACTTCGGCCGTGACGTTCAGCCGCTGTTCAAGGCGCACTGCTATGAATGCCACGGGCCGAAGCAGCAGAAGAACGGCTTTCGGCTCGACCGGCGGCGGGATGCCCTGCGCGGCGGGACCATCACCATGATCGGCCCCGGCCATAGTGCGGCGAGCCGGCTCTATCTCAAGCTCGTTTCAGACCAGTACGGCCAGCGGATGCCGCCGACCGGTCCGCTCGATCCCGAGCAGCTCAACATCATCAAGCTCTGGATCGACCAGGGAGCGAAATGGCCCGATGATCTGGCCGGAGAAACCGCTGCGGCGCCTCCCGATCCGCAGGCGGCGCGGATGATGGAGCTTCTCCGCGATGGCGATCATCGGGCGCTGCAAACGATGTTGAGCGAGGATCGCCGGATCGCCAGCCTCAAAGGGCCCGGCGGTTCGACACCGCTGATGTACGCCGTGCTCTACGGCGATGCCGATGCCGTCCGGCTCCTGCTCGACAACGGCGCGGATCCCAACGTTCGCAACGAGGTCGGCGCGTCGGCGCTGATGTGGGCGGCCGACGATCTGGAAAAAACGCGATGGTTGCTCGAGCGCGGCGCCGAGGTGAATGCCCGCTCCGACGACGGACGGACCGCGCTGGCGATCGCGGCCAGCCGCTTTGGCTCCCTCGCCGTAGTCCGGCTGCTGCTCGATTCTGGCGCGGATCCATCCGTCAGATCGCCCAGCTACAAGGGGCCGTTGACTCCGCTCCGCGAGGCGGCCGACGTCGGTGATGAGGCCGTTGTGCGGTTGCTGATCGAACGCGGGGCCGACGTGAAGAGCGCGGGGCCTCTCCCACTGATCGCCGCGCTCAACGCGAATGACGCCCGCTGCGTGGACCTGCTCATGCCGTCGGCCGACCGCGCCACGCTGAGCACGGCGCTGGCGTCCCTGGGTCCGCCCAACGGCAATCCGGCGGCGTTCGGCAACGCGAAGCTGATCCAGCGACTGCTCGATGACGGTGCCGACGTCAATGCCAGGGGCCGTGACGGCCGCCGCATTCTGATGGACTTGGCCAACTCCGATAGCTTGCCCCTGGAAAGCGTCACCACGCTGCTCGAACGCGGGGCCGATACGAACACCAGGACGGAGGCGGGCCAGACCGCTCTCGACTTCGCCCTCCAGCGCGGCCAGACGCCCGTCGTGGATCTGCTCGTCAAGGCGGGTGCGAAGCCGGGGGGCGCGTCGCCGGTGCCGGTCAGCCCGCCGAAGCCGGCCGGCTCCGTGCGTGCCGCCCTGTCGCGGACGATTCCGCTCCTGCAGCGGTCCGACATCGGATTCGTGCAAAAGACGGGCTGCGTCTCCTGCCATCACAACTCGCTGACGGCGATGACCATCGCCGCGGCCCGAAGTGCCTCAGTGCCGGTGGACGATCAGGTCGCACGCGCGCAACGGGCGTCGATCGCGTCTTACATCGACGTGTGGCGCGAGCGCGCGCTTCAGGGCCTTGGCATTCCGGGCGACGCCGATACCGTCGGTTACGTGCTGATAGGCATGGCGGCGGAGAAACATCCGCCCGATGCGGCCACCGACGCGCTGGCACGCTACGTCAAGAGCCGGCAATTGCCCGACGGTGGGTGGCGGCCCCTTGGGCATCGGCCTCCTCTCGAATCGAGCGCCATCCAGGTCACGGCCGCCTCGCTGCGGGCGCTGCAGGTCTACGCCCCCAGAGCAAGGCGGAGCGAGTACGAGAAGTCGATCGAGCGCGCCAAGGAGTGGCTGAAGCGGGCCCGGGCCACGACGACCGAGGACCGGGCCTTTCAACTTCTCGGCCTGCGATGGGCGGGAGACGACCAGGAGATCCTCCTACGAAAAGCCGCGAGCGACCTGCTGAGCGAGCAACGAGCCGACGGAGGGTGGGGAGAACTTCCCTCGCTCGCCAGTGATGCATACGCGACCGGGCAAGCGTTGGTGGCCCTGAAAGAGGCCGGCGCCGTCGCGGCGACCGATGCGGCCTACCAGCGGGGCGTCGAATTTCTTCTGTCGACGCAGCTCGAAGATGGATCGTGGTACGTGAGGAGCCGTTCCATACCGTTCCAGCCTTACTTCGAAAGCGGTTTTCCCCACGGACACGACCAGTGGATCTCCGCGGCGGCGACCAACTGGGCCGCCATGGCGCTGGTGGCCGCGGCCGGGCCGTGAGCGCTGCTAACTAAAACAGGCCCGAAACCCTTGCCCAAGCGGAAAAATGGCCCACCGGCCAGCGATTCAAGTCGGGGCAACGAGACGGCTATTGAACTTTTTCAGCACGACGTAAAAACGCTCGCATCGCAGCTAAGCATTACACGACAAGCACTTGTGACAGTTTTTGGTTCGTCTTGCCCCGAGCCGACCGTCGACATAATGACCGAGACGCAGTTGGTTCCACAGTGCCGCCGAGCGCTTCCCGTCCGATGAATCCGACGCGATTTCTGACGGCGAACGCCGCCATCGCCGCTTCGCCATTCGCAAAAAAAGAAGCGACCCTCTTGACGCTCTAGTGTACTATTACTATAGTTCAATAGAGCAATGATCATCTTCTCGTTGGATCCGAAGAGCGGCGTGCCGATTTACCGGCAGATACAGGATCAGGTCCGCTTTGGGATCTCGTCGGGGAGACTGTGCCCTGGTGAACAACTGCCGACGGTGCGGGCCTTGGCCGTCGATCTCTCGGTCAACCCGAACACGGTCATCAAAGCGTACACCGAGCTTGAGCGCCAGGGAGTGTTAACGACCGAACAAGGCAGCGGCACGTTCGTCGCCCCGCAGCCCGCGGTGACGCTTGCCCCGCGGGACCAGGAGGCCAAGCTTCGCGCTTTATGCACCGAATTCTTGGGACAGGCTGCCCAATACGGCTTCGCGCCTCGCGATGTACTGAAGACGATACGCAACCTGACAGCGGAGCGACCAAAATGACCAGCCGCAGGGACACCGAACGCACGCTGGCCCGAGAGCACGCCGCGCGCGAACGTCGCCGAGCCAGTACGTTTCTCCTGAATTCGGTCGTGGCCACGCTGATCCTGGTTGCCCCGGCAGCCGTTCAGTTTTCCGAGGAGAAGTATAACCAGCTCACGTGGGCCGTCGCGGTCGTGGCGGCCTTGGCCGTGTTGCTGTGCGTGCGTATCGCTTTACAGTGGGATCGTGCTGTGCTGTTGCGGCTAGGGAGGTTCCACGCCCTGAAGGGGCCGGGTGTCTTCATTCTGGTGCCGTTCGTCGACCGCGTGGCCCGTTTTGTGGACATGCGCATCCGAACAACGGAATTCTTCTCGGAAAGCACGCTGACTCGCGACACCGTACCGGTAGACGTCGACGCGGTCTGCTTCTGGATGGTCTGGGATGCCCGGAAAGCGCTTCTGGAGGTCGAGAATTACTACCGGGCCATCTCGCTCTCCACGCAAACGGCGCTGCGTGACATCATCGGCACTCACACCTTGGAAGAGATGCTGACCCAGCGGGAGGCGTTGGGCCACGCTCTGCAGGAAACGCTCGACCGCAAGACAAATCCCTGGGGCATCACGGTCCAGTCCGTGGAAATCCGTAACGTGATCATTCCCGCCAGCTTGCAAAACGCTATGAGCAAGCAAGCCCAGGCAGAACGGGAGCGCCAGGCGCGGATTATCTTGAGCACGGCGGAGACCGAGATCGCGGCCAATTTCGTGGAGGCGGCCCGGCCGTACCAGAACAACCCGGTGGCGGTGCATCTGCGTGCCATGAACATGCTCTATGAGGGCCTCAAGGAGAAGGGTTCGATCGTGGTCGTCCCGTCGTCAGGCGTGGAGTCGATGAACCTGGGCGCGCTCGGCGGTCTAGCAAGCATTAACGTGAAGAGGGCGTTGCCCGATGACGACGACCAGGCTGGGAACTCGGAGGCACGAGCCTCGTCGAGTTGAAAGCTGAAATGATGGCCCGCGGGCCGTGCGGGCTCCGTAGGTGTGGCTAGGCAGTACTACCGAAATCTTGCTTCGAAATCAGGTGCCCACGATGTCCGCGAGCGTTCCATCCGTTGACTTGACCCGGTCTGCGAGCCTTCGCCGGCATGACCTCGATGCGCTGCGCGCCTTCGCGATGCTGCTCGGCATCGTGCTGCACGCGTCGCTGTCGTTCTCCACGATCCCGTGGGTTGTGCGCGACACCCGTCAAAGCGAGCTGTACTCGGTGATCATGCAGGCCCTCCACGGTTTTCGGTTGCCGCTCTTCTTCTTGGTGAGCGGCTTGTTCACCACGATGCTCTGGCGCCGACGGGGGCTGGCGTCACTGCTTAAGCAAAGGGCCGTACGGATCCTCGTCCCCTGCCTCGTCGGCTTGGTGACCATCATCCCGCTGCTGGATTGGGTGTCTGAGTGGGCGAGACAGCACGCGATCCCCGTCGTCGCGTCCGACGACGACTCGATCACCGCGGCTGTTCGATTGGGAGACTCCGCCGCGCTTCGCGAACGCCTATTGGCGGGGCTGGACGTTAACCAAAGGGCCGGGACTTTTGGCGTACCTCCGCTGGGTTGGGCCGCGATGCTCGGCGACACCGCTGCGGCGCAGCTTCTGATCGACGCCGGCGCCGATGTGAGAATTACGAACCGCGACGGCTCCACGCCGTTGCACGGCGCGGCGATCTTTGGCCGCGCCGAGGTCGCGGCGCTGCTCCTCAAGCACGGCGCCAACCCCAACGCTCGCAACCGCGAAGGTCGGTCGGCTCTCGATGCCACGACGGTCGACTGGGGCACGACGCAGTTCGTTGCCAAACTGCTACAAATCCGCCTCGGCACCGAGCCCGACGTCGACGCGGGGCGCGCCGAGGTCCGGCGTTTGCTTGCACCGATCACGCAATCGACCGGCGACACAACCCGTAGTGCGGCGGCCGCCGCGGAGAAGGGAGGCGGGATCGTTAAAGCTTACAGGCGGCTGCTCGATTCCGACCGATTAACCGTGCAGGTCGGCGGTTCAAGCTTCAACCTTATCCGCACGCCCGTGTTCGATCACCTTTGGTTTCTCTGGTTCCTGTGCTGGCTCGTGCCGATCTTCGCGTTGCTCGCCTGGGCCGCCCAGAGGCTTCACCTCCCTCGAGTCCCGCGCGGTCTGCTCCACTCGCCCATCTGCTACCTTTGGCTTCTGCCGCTGACGTTCATTCCGCAGTGGTTCATGGGCGACGGGATTTTTGGTCCGGACACGTCGATCGGGCTCCTGCCGCTGCCGCACCTGCTCGTCTACTATGGAATCTTCTTCGGCTTCGGCGCCCTCTACTACGACACCCACGACGACGAGGGCCGGCTGGCCCGCCGTTGGTGGTTTCTTCTGCCGCTTGCGTTGATCGTCGCGCTGCCGCTGGGCCTCGTACCGCTCTTGCCGCGCGCCGTCACGGCGTTGGCGCAGGTCGTCTATGCGTGGGCGATGAGTTTTGGCATGCTGGGTCTCTTCCGCCGCGTCCTCAGGCGAGAGCGCCCGTGGGTCCGTTACGTGTCCGACTCGTCATACTGGTTGTACGTCACACACCCACCGCTTGTTATCGCCGCACAAGTGATCGTCGCACCTTGGCCCCTGCCGGCGTACGTGAAGTTCGTCCTGATCTGCAGCGTCGTGACGGCGATCCTCCTCCTGACATATCAACTTTTCGTTCGCTACACGTGGATCGGCTTCATCCTCAATGGCCGGCGGACGCGTCCTCGTGGCGAAACTTCCCACAGTGACATCGGCGACCAAGTTCGCAGGATCGGTTGAATACAAACCTGCTCGACTTTGCCCAGACGCTCCGTCGGGGAACCAGTCTTGGCTGTCGTTAGAGGCTGGCCGCAAGACAACCGCTTCAGGCAACTAAAGGAATGCAAAGCAAGACACCCGAGACACCCGTCAAAAAGCCGATAAAACACGGCGTTTTTATGTTATGTATTGTGTATGGACAGTTGAAGAGTGCTTAACAATTGAGCAACCCAAGCAGGATGAGAGATGAGAGATGAGAGATGCCGATGAGGGCCAGAGAACGGGACAAGCCAGCGGGGCGCCAGAATGACGGATGACGCCGGGAGCGGATGCCAGAAAGATACCACCGCGGAACTACGAGATGATGAAATCCCTCGGGTTTTTCCCGTTATTGCAAATTTGCACGAAGGACGGAAGCTCAGGGAACGCTACGCAAGGGGATCCATCACGGCGGAGCGTGATGCCCCATCCCGGCGCGCCTGAACCCTGAACCCGTGAATTCCCGCTCCGGCGGAGGCATGCTAGACTGGAAACCGATCGTTCCACTCACGGCACCCGTATGGCTTCAACGCGCACTCTTCAGATCATCGTCGGCGTGTCGGCGGTTTTTGCCGGCCGAATGGCTTACGCCGCGGCGCCGGCCGCCGCCGAGCTGGAGTTCTTCGAAAAGCGCGTGCGGCCGGTCCTGGTCGAGCATTGCTTCGAATGTCACAGCGGCGGCGAGAAAGCCAGCAAGGGCGGCCTGCGGCTCGACCTGCGCGAAGGTTGGGCCGCCGGCGGCGATTCCGGTCCCGCCGTCGTGCCGGGCAAGCCCGACGAAAGCCTGCTCATTCAAGCCGTCCGCTATGACGACACCGCACTGCAAATGCCGCCCGACGGCAAACTGCCGCAAACGGCCATCGACGACCTCGTGACGTGGGTCGCACGTGGCGCGGCCGATCCGCGGACCGGCACCGCGGCCGTCAAAAAGGCCGGCGCGCCCCTGCGAAGCGGCGACCATTGGGCTTACCAACCGCTCGCCGGTCCCCGCCCGCCCGAAACGAACGACCAAGTCTGGCCGCTCGACGAAGTCGACCGTTTTCTGCTCGCCAAACTCGAAGAGAAGCAATTGCACCCCGCCGCCGACGCCCCGCCCGATGCCCTGGTCCGCCGGCTTTTTTTCGACCTGATCGGCCTGCCGCCCACGCCCGAAGAGATCGACGCCTACGTCGCCGACGCTTCGCCCGACGCCTACGCGCGGCTCGTCGACTTGCTTCTCGCTTCGCCCGAGTTCGGCCAGCGTTGGGGGCGGCACTGGCTCGACGTGGTCCGCTTCGGCGAGTCGATGACGCTGCGCGGCCTGGTGTTTCGACAAGCCTGGCGCTATCGCGACTATACAATCCACACCTTCAACGAAGACCGGCCCTACGATCAGTTCCTCCGCGAGCAAGTGGCCGGCGACCTGCTGCCCGCCGAAAGCGTCGACCAGCGGCAGCGGAACCTGATTGCCACCGGCTTCCTGGCCTTCGGCAACGTCAATCTCGAAGAGCAAGACAAGGCCCAGTTGCGAATGGACGTGGTCGACGAGCAGCTCGACACGATCGGCAAGGCGTTCCTGGCCCAAACCCTCGGCTGCGCTCGCTGCCACGATCACAAGTTCGACCCGATTCCGACCCGCGACTACTACGCGCTGGCCGGCATTCTGCGGAACACGAAGACGCTCGAACACGCCAACGTCTCGAACTGGATCGAAACGCCGCTGCCGCTGCCACCGGCCGAAGAGCAGGCCCTCGCCCGGCAAGAGGCCGCGATCGCCGCGTTGGAGGCGAATATCAGGACGCTCAGCGGCTCGCGTCGTGGCGTCGTGCCGGCCAAAGACCTGCCGGGCATCGTCGTCGACGACCGCGCCGCCAAGCGCGTCGGCGAGTGGAAGCTGTCGCAGTTCAACGGCTCCTATATCGGCGACGGCTACCTGCACGATCTCGACCAGCACAAAGGCCAAAAGACGCTCACCTTTCTGCCGCAACTTCCGGCGGCCGGTCTTTACGAAGTGCGGCTGGCCTACACGCCGGGCGACAACCGCGCCACCAACACGCCGGTCACGGTCTTCAGCGCCGACGGCGAACGGCTGCTCCACGTCAACCAACGCCGCGGGCCGCCCATCGACGGCCGGTTCATCTCGCTGGGCAAATTTCATTTCGAATTGAACGGGCAGGGCTTCGTGATCGTGGCCAACGAAGCGACCGACGGGCACGTCATCGCCGACGCCGTGCAGTTCTTGCCCGTCGATGCCGCTCCATCGTCGTCATCGGTCGCGGCCGACTCGACCGCCGTCGACCGGCCTAACGTCGCCGACGATCTGAAGCGGCTGGAACGCCTGCTGAAACAGCTCAAGGCCGAGGGCCCGACGCGGCCCAAGGCGATGACCGTGGCCGAAGAGAAAGAGATCGGCGACACGAACGTCCATATCCGCGGCAACGTCCACAACCTGGGCGAGCGCGTGCCGCGCGGCTTTTTGCAGGCGGCCGGCGCGGGACCTTCGCGGCCGTTGCCCGACGACGAGAGCGGGCGACTTCAGCTCGCCGATTGGCTCGTGCGGCGCGACAACCGCCTCACCGCGCGGGTCATGGCCAATCGCGTCTGGCACTGGCTGTTCGGGACGGGCATCGTGCGGACGACCGATAATTTCGGCACGGCCGGCGAGGCCCCGTCGCACCCCGAGCTGCTCGATTACCTGGCGCTGCGTTTCATGGACGAAGGCTGGTCGGTCAAGAAACTCGTGCGGCGGATGGTGCTGTCGCACGCCTACCGGCTGTCGACCGTCGCCGACGAACGGACGAAGGCCGCCGATCCGGAAAACCGGCTGCTGGCGCGTGCTCCACGGCGCCGGCTGGACGCCGAGTCGCTGCGCGACGCGATGTTGCTCGTCGCCGGCCGGCTCGAACGGACCGCGGCCGGAAGAACTTTCCCGCCGGGCGTGTCGGCCGACTATGGCTACAAACACGCCGAGCATTGCCGCAGCGTGTTTGTGCCGGTCTTTCGCAACGCCTTGCCCGAAGTGTTCAAGGCGTTCGACTTCGCCGATCCGAGCACGGTGACGGGCGTGCGGACGCAAAGCACGACGCCGCAACAGGCGTTGTTCTTCATGAACGACCCCTTCGTGGCGGGCCGCTCGCGGCAGGCGGCGGCCAACTTGCTGAGTCTCGCCGGTCTTGACGACCGCGGCCGCGTCGAGCGTGCTTATCGACAGGCTGTCGGCCGTTTGCCGAGTTCGCTCGAGTTGGAAGCCGCCCTGCGGTTCGTTTCTGCATCGGGCGGCCACTCGACGCTCGACGTCTGGTCGCAGTTCTGGCAAGTGCTGTTCGCGTCGCTCGATTTTAGATACTTAGATTAACACTTGTGAAAGAATATGGATCGACTAAGCGTGTCAGGTGTCGTCACGGTGTTAACGCGGGTTGTCGTGGCGACGGCGATGGTTGGTTTTTCGCACTTGGCGGCGTCTTGTGCCGAACCGGCAAGGCCGCCCAACGTGGTGCTGATCGTCGCCGATGACCTGGGCTGGGCCGACCTGGGCTGTTACGGCAGCAAGTATCATCGCACGCCGCAGCTCGATCGGCTGGCGGCCGGCGGCCGGCGATTCACGCAGGCCTACGCAGCCTGCCCGGTCTGTTCGCCGACCCGCGCGTCGCTGATGACGGGCAAAACGCCGGGCCGTTTGCATCTCACGGACTGGTTGCCGGGCCGCCGTGATATGCCGACGCAGCGGCTGTTGCGGCCGCAGCTTCGCCAGCAGTTGCCGTTGGAAGAAGTGACGGTCGCCGAAGTGTTCAGCGACGCCGGCTACGCCACGGCCCACGTCGGCAAGTGGCACCTGGGCGGCGCCGGCTACGAGCCGACGCGGCAGGGGTTCGATGTGAACGTGGCGGGCGACGCACGCGGATCGCCGGCCAGCTACTTCGCGCCGTTCGGCAAGGGCGACCGCGCGATCCCCGGCCTCGCCGACGCCCCCGCGGGCGAGTATCTCACCGACCGACTGACCGACGAAGCGCTGCGGTTGATCGAGAACAACCGCGCGCGGCCGTTCTTCTTGTACCTGGCGCACTATGCGGTGCATATTCCGCTGGCCGCCAAGAGCGACCTCCAATCGCATTACGCGCCTTGGGACGGCGTTCCGCACGGCCGGCAGGAGAATCCGATCTACGCCGCCATGCTCGAAAGCGTCGACGAAGGCGTGGGCCGCATCCTGGCCAGGCTGGCGGAACTTGAACTTGCCGAACGCACGATCGTGATCTTCACCAGCGACAACGGCGGACTGGCGACCCGCGAAGGACCCCACACCCCGGCGACGATCAACGCTCCGCTGCGTGAAGGCAAGGGCTGGTTGTATGAAGGCGGCGTGCGCGTTCCGCTGATTGTCTCCTGGCCCGGACATATCGGGCCGGGCGTGGTGGAGACGCCGGTGTTCAGCGGCGACGTGCCGGTGACCGCGCTGGCCTTGTGCGGGCAAAAGTTCCCGGTGGCCGTCGATGGCGTCGACCTGACCGCGCTCGTCCTGGACGACAAGCCGCCGCTGCCTGCCCGGTCGCTGTATTGGCATTATCCGCATTACGCCAACCAAGGAAGCCGGCCGGGCGGAGCGGTCCGCGACGGCGATTGGAAGCTGATCGAGTTCTACGAAACCGGGCGGCGCGAGTTGTTCAATCTGGCCCGCGATCCGAGCGAGTCCAAGAACCTGGCCGCAGACGAGCCGGAGCAAGTCGAGCGGCTGGCGGCCAAGTTGGCTGCCTGGCGACGCGAGATCGACGCGCAGATGCCGTCGCCGAATCCCGACTACATGCCGAACCCGGCCGACAAGCAGGGTGTGATTGTGTTGCCCGCTCGCACGGCCGACGTGCATGGCGTGATGCTGCGTTACGAGCCGTTGCCGCACAAGAACACGCTGGGTTACTGGGTGCGGCCCGACGATTGGGCCGAGTGGCAATTCGACGTGCCCGAACCGGGCGAGTATCGCGTCGAGGCGCTGGTCGGCTGCGGCGACGGCAGCGGCGGCAGCAAGGTGCGGTTCCGCGCGGCCGAGCAGACGAGGGAGTTCGTCGTGCCCGAAACCGGCGGCTTTCAGCAGTTCGAGTCGTTTGTGATCGGCAAGCTGACGTTCGCTCGCGCGGGGCGGTATCAGCTTGAAGTGCGTGCCGTTAGCAAGCTCGGCCCGGCGGTGATGGATTTACGCGAAGTGAAGCTGACGCCCCGCGGAGCGGAGTGATGAGCGGCGAGAGGCGGATGACAAACCGCCGTCGATCGACGACAATTGTTGGGTCCGTCGGTGATGCAACAACCTTATAAGCTCCAAATGTCCGCGATGACTGTTGCCCGTGCTTCTCTCGTTGCCTGCTCTCTGTGTGTCGGTGTCTGTTTGTTCCATTTCTTCGCGCCGCCGGCGGAGGCGCAAACGGCCAACAGCGACGACTTCAGCTCCGAGTTGCCGCGGATTCCGCCCGTTGAGCCGGACCGGACGCTCGAAACTTTTACCGTGCAGCCCGGCTACCGCGTCGAGCTGGTGGCGGCCGAACCGCTGGTCAACGATCCCGTGGCGGCGGCCTTCGATGAGAACGGCCGGCTGTATGTGGTCGAAATGCGGGGATACTCCGAAGAGGCCGACGAGCTGCTCAGCCGCGTGCGATTGCTCAAAGACACCGACGGCGACGGGCGATTCGAGGAAAGCCTGGTGTTCGTCGATAAGCTGAGTTGGCCGACGGCGATCGTGTGCTACGACGGCGGCGTGTTTATCGGCGATGCCCCCGACATTCTCTATTGCAAAGACACCGACGGCGACGGCCGGGCGGACGAGCGAAAGACCGTATTCACCGGCTTCAGCAAGGCCAACGTGCAGGGCCTATTGAACTCGTTTCACTGGGGCCTCGACAACCGCATCCACGGCGCCACCAGCACCTCCGGCGGCAGCGTCCGTCGGGCAGACGATCCGCAGGCCAAACCGGTAAACCTGAACGGCCGCGACTTCGCCTTCGATCCCCGCACTCGCGAACTAGTGGCCACCAGCGGCGGCGCCCAGCACGGCATGAGCTTCGACGCCTGGGGACGCAAATTCGATTGCTCCAACAGCGATCACATTCAGCAAGTGATGTACGACGACCGCTACATCGCCCGAAACCCGTATCTCAGCGCCCCCGGCCCGCGGAAGAGCATCGCGGCCGACGGCCCGCAGGCGGAAGTGTTTCGCACCAGCCCGGTCGAGCCGTGGCGGATTGTGCGCACGCGGCTGCGCGTGTCGGGCGCCGCGCCGGGACCGATCGAAGGCGGCGGCCGCGCGGCAGGCTACTTCACCGGCGCCACCGGCGTGACCATCTATAAGGGAGACGCCTGGGACACCGGCGGCGAAGAGTGGGCCATCATCGGCGACGTGGGCAGCAATCTCGTTCACCGCAAACGCCTGGAAGCCAACGGGCTGGAGTTCGTCGCCCGACGCATCGACGAGAAATCGGAGTTCGTCAGCTCGCGCGACCTATGGTTCCGTCCGGCCCAGTTTATGAACGTGCCGGACGGCGCGCTCTACATCCTCGATGTTTACCGCGAGGTGATCGAGCACCCGGCCAGCCTGCCGCCGATGATCAAGCGGCATCTCGACCTGACGAGCGGCCGCGACCGCGGGCGGATCTATCGCATCGCGCCGGACGGCTTTCAGCCGCGCAAACCACCCGCCTTGGGCCGGGCAACGACGGCCGACCTTGTGGCCTTGCTCGAACATCCCAATGCCTGGCATCGCGAAACGGCGTCGCGGTTGCTTTGGCAGCGGCAGGACAAAACGGCCGTGCCGCTGTTGGAAAAACTGGTCAAAGAGTCGCCATCGCCGCTGGGAAGGATGCACGCCTGCTATGCGCTGGCCGGGTTGAAGTCGCTTGGCAGCGCGGCGCTCGTTCGCGGCCTTGGTGACGAGCATGCGGGCGTGCGAGAGCACTGCGTAAAGCTCGCCGAGCCGGCGATGAACGAATCGGACGAGCTTGCCGATCGCGTCGTGGCGATGGTCGACGACGACGACTTGCGGGTGCGCTACCAGTTGGCGTTTTCGCTGGGCGACCTGAAATCGCCGCGGAGGCTGACGGCGCTGGCGGCGCTGGCCCGCCGCGATGCGGGCGATCGTTGGATGCGATTGGCGATCCAAAGCTCCTTGGGCGAGGGCGCGGACCAAGTGTTGAGTCAATTGGCCGCCGACGCGGCGTTTCGGCAAAGCGATTCGGGCATGACATTCCTCGACTCGCTTGCCAGGCAGATCGGCACGGCCAATCGGCAGGCCGAGCTGCAAGCGACCTTGCGAACGATCGACGAGCTTGCCAAGACGGACGCCACGGCGGCCGGCGCCATCGTGCGTGGCCTGGCGGCGGGACTGACGGCGCGGGGGGCGAAGCTGGAGACGGCGTTGACCGGCGAGAGCGCGACGGCTGCCCGGCGCATCATCGGACAGTTGCTTGCGTCGGCGCGGACGACGGCCGCGGATCAGAACCAGGCCGTCAACCGCCGCGTGTCCGCGATTGACACCTTGGCCTTGGCGCCGTTGGCCGAAGTGGAGGACGATCTGACGGGTCTGGTCCACGGGCGGCAGCCGCAAGAGGTGCAGAGGGCGGCGTTGCGGACGCTGGGTCGCTTCAACGGTCCGGCGGTGGCGACGATCGTGCTTGGGGCCTGGCCGGGGCTTGGTCCGACGGTGCGCGGCGCGGCGGCCGACGTGCTATTTTCGCGGCCGGCATGGATTGCCACCTTGTTCGACGCCGTCGAGCGCGGCGAGATCAACGCCAACGATCTCGACGCGGCGCGGCTCAAGCTGCTCGCATCTCACAGCGACGCGGCCATCCGGGAACGCGCAAAGAAGCTGTTTGCGTCGTTGGCCATCGGTCGTCGGCAGGACGTGGTGGAGGCGTACCGCGACGTGTTAACGACGCCCGGCGATGCGGGGCGCGGCAAGGCGACGTTCAAGAAAATCTGCGCGGCGTGTCATCGGGTGGAAGGCGTCGGGCAGGAGATCGGGCCGAACCTGGCCACGGTCAAGAGCCGCGGCGCCGACGCGATTCTGGTGAACCTGCTCGACCCCAGCCGCGAGGTAAACCCGCAATTCGTCAACTACGTGCTCTTGACCGACGACGGCCGCTCATTGACCGGTATGATTGCCGCGGAGACGGCCACCAGCGTCACGCTGCGCCGCGCCGAAGGGGCCAGCGACACGGTGTTGCGGGTGAACATCGACGAGCTGCGCAGCACCGGCTTATCGCTCATGCCGGATGGGATGGAGAAGCAGCTCACGAAGCAGGAGATGGCGGATTTGATCGCGTATTTGTTGAGTGCGGGTTAAGTACAGGGTAAGCGCAGGGTGGGACCAGCGAGCTTGCGAGCGCCGGCCCACCCTACCATGCTCTTTGCGCCATCCCTCAAGGGACGAACGACAAAGCAGTAGACGGTAGGCGGGGGTTATGGATGAGCGTTAGGGTCTTCGACGACGAAGCCATTGGCAATGGCTGCCGCGTTGAGTTCGAGATCGGCGGAGACCAGAGTCAGAGCCGGTTGGGCCCACGCGGCGCGCGATCGATTAAGGTCGATTGCCGCGGCGAGGTGCAAGGCATCGTAGGCCCGGAGCTCGTGCCGATCAGCGAGCATCAATGCCTCTACGATCAGCGGGTCAGAAATCCCCAGCAGAATGTAATCATGGCGAACCTCATGCGAGAGACGAGCGATTGCGGTCGCCGCGGCGGCCGCCGTCAAGCTACCGCCCTTCCGACGCCGAGCAATCGCCGACACGACTTCCAACTCAACGAGTTGGAGCGCATGAATGTTGTTGCCCGACGCGGGAGCGGTAACGCCGCGAACCCAGGCGCTGCCCAACTCGTTGATGTAGCGTTTCGCCAGAGCACTACTGTCGAAGAAATAGGCCGCCAACTACCGGCGCTCCTCAATAATCGTTTCCGACAAGGGCTTGCCGATGATCTCCACAGGGGTGAATTGGTCGAACGCCTGCTGGTCGCGGCGACGCAGCCGGATTTTGCTGATCAGGCCGGCAGCCAGCAATTGCCGTTGATAGGCTTCATCAGCGATTTCCTCATCGGTGATCGCCGGTCGGTCGCTCTGCGCCAAGCTCGCGGAAACCGCGCGCTGCACAGCCTCGCGGTCGTCCCGCGGCAAGGCGCAGATCTCCGCGATCAACTTTTCCACATGAGGTGCCATAGCAATGCCTCCGCTTGAACGGAATACGTCTTTGGACGTCAATCTATTCTAGCCCCTCCCAACCCGCGGGCAAATATCGCTTCAACTCCCAGGCTGCTATCGCCGCTTCCTTGACCCGCCACTCATCCGCCCCTATGCTCGAAATTGCCAGCGGTTCGCGAACATCAGATTTAGACCGATGATCAATACGAGGCTTTTATGTCCGAGGGATCAAAGTTCCTTGGTCATCCTGTGGATCCTCCCGCGGATTGGATGCGCGAGCTGGCAAGGAATTCGCAGAACGTCGAGTTTATTGAACGCATCCGAGCTGCGGCGGAAACCATCGACCGCTTGCGTCGAGGCGAACAGCCGCAAGTGCAGCGGTGTGTTTGTTCTGAAGGGAACGCGGTTCCCGCTGTCCCAGTTGTTCGGCGAGCTCGCCGAGGGGAGGAGTGTCCGATCGATCGCCAAGGGGTTCGATCTCGACGAAGAGCAAATGAGCACGTTCCTGCACGCCTTGGCGGTATGTTTGGACGCTCGCGTGGCCCATGATTGAGGTGCAGCAAGACAAGGCATGGAGGATGGAAGCGTCAGACGGATCACCGAATCGATCACGATAGAAATGCTCCGGAGATTCAAGCAAGAGTATCCGGCATGGTCCGAGCTGGCTTTCCGGAACTCCGTCATTGAGCTTCAACCGCGATATATCTACGTCAGCCACTTTGAGGTCGATTCAGTCAAGCGAACGGGATTTGTCGACCGGCTTACGTCGGGATGGCAGCGGGATCTGAAGCAGATGCTCGAAGTAAACACATCGCGTATTTATGGACTCGATGAAATCAAGAAACTACTGGAGGTACAATGAGGTTCGTCACGTTCAATTTCAAATTTGTAATTTGCGTTTTGCAATTCGCATTTTCTCTCTTGTTTGCCGCGCCAGTTTCAGCGAGCGACACATGGAAAGCCGGCGTGGCCAAGGCCAAGATCACGCCAGAGCGGTTGATGTGGATGTCGGGCTATGGCGCCCGCAACAAGCCGGCCGAAGGAACCAGCCTCGACCTGTGGGCCAAGGCGCTGGTGCTGGAAGATCCGCGGGGACATCGCGCGGCGCTCGTGACGCTCGATCTGGTGGGCATCGCCCGAGATCTGTCTCAGGCCGTTTGCGACACATTGCGGCAGAAGCACGGCCTGGAGCGGTCGCAAGTCATGCTGGCAGTGTCGCACACGCACTGCGGTCCCGTCGTGGGTCGCAATCTGAGCGCAATGTACTTTCTCGATCGGCAGCAATTGCAATATGTCGACGACTATGCGGCCCGCTTGGAAGAAACGCTGGTCGGCTTGGTGGGTGAAGCAATCGGACGATTGGCGCCATGTTCGCTGGCTTGGGGAAATGGCCAGGCGACGTTCGCGGGCAATCGCCGCAACAACAATGAGGCCGAGGTGCCGCAGCGCCGGGCCGAAGGCCGCTTGGTCGGGCCGGTCGATTACGACGTGCCCGTGCTGGCGGTGCGCGATGACCGGCGGCGGTTGGTGGCCGTGTTGTTCGGCTACGCCTGTCACGCCACCGTGCTCAATGATTATCAGTGGTCGGGCGATTACCCCGGCTACGCGCAACGGGCGTTGGAAGCGTCGCGCCCGGACATGACGGCCCTGTTTTGGGCGGGCTGCGGCGCCGACCAGAACCCGGTGCCGCGCCAAAAGCAGGCCTACGCCGAAGAGTACGGCCGGCAACTCGCCGCGGCGGTCGAGCGCGTGCTGGCCGGCGTGATGCCGCCGGTGGAAGGCGAACTGGCGACGAGCTATCGTGAAATCGCACTTCCTTATGCCCAACTGCCGACCCACGAAGACTTGGTGCGGCAGACCGAATCGTCGAACAAATACGAAGCGCAGCGGGGCCGCATCTTGCTGGCCCAAGTCGACGCCGGGCGGCCGCTCAGCCCGACCTATCCCTATCCCGTGCAATGCTGGCGACTGGGCCGCGACGTGCGGCTGATCGCGCTGGGCGGCGAGGTGGTGGTCGATTATGCCCTGCGGCTCAAAGCCGAGTTGGGCCGCGAGCGGACTTGGGTGGCCGGATATACCAACGACGTGATGGCTTATATTCCCTCGCGCCGCGTGCTGGCCGAGGGCGGCTATGAGGGCGGCGGCGCGATGGTCTACTACGGCCTGCCGACCGTCTGGTCGCCGGAAGTCGAAGAATTGATCGTCCGAGAAGTGCAGGCACAAGCGGCCAACGAGCAGGCCAGCCATTGAGCTCCGAACCTCACTTCCGTGTGCCGACCTTGTTCTAACATGCGGAAGGCCACACCAAAGACGTCGTTATGGGCGAGACGCTCGCGGGCAAACAACGACGAGACGGCCTAGGAAGGCCATCCTCCTTATGTCTCATCGCTCAGGCAGCGGAACCGTGTGCCGGGCGGAAACTCCAGACCGAACGTCTCGGCCAACACCGCCAACAGAGCCTCGGCGTCGACGATCTGGCGGCAGTCGCTGTTGCCGTCTTTGATCACGGTCAACTCGCGGTTGCGCAGCAGGTAGCAGGCCTCGGGCGTTTGTCTCTGCACCGCCAGCGTCTGCACGAACCGCGACGCCGGGTGCGTCGAAACGTAGTGGTTGGCCATCTCGAAGTCGAGGGCATAATGCGGCTCGAGCGTAAAGACATACAGAGGCTGCCACGCTCCTTCTCGCAACGATTCGAGCACCCAAACGCCACGCTCTTCGACCAGCCGGAAGCTCCAGCCGAACTGCCGCGAGACCCCGCCCGGCCGCAGACGAATCGGCTCGAGCAGGCCGCCGGTGCCGAAACCGACGTCCGCCAGCCAGGCCTGGCCCGCGACGTCGACCATGAGCATCATGTGCGTCCGCGGCAGCACGCGATGGGCGCCCAACCGCACGCGCGCCGCCAAGGGCGTGACGTGAAAGCCAAGCCGCTCGAGCACGGCCGCCAGCAGCGTGTTTTGCTCGAAGCAGTAGCCGCCACGCCGTGCCTTGACCAGTTTGGCTTGGATGCTGGCCAGATCGATTCCAATCGGCCGGCCGAGTTGAATATCGAGATTCTCGAAGGGAATGCTGGTCGCGTGCGCCAGGTGGACCGCGTCGAGCACCTCCGGCGTCGCCTGGCGCGGTCCGGTGTAGCCTATACGGCGAAAATAGGCGTCGAGATCGAGAGCGGCTGCGGGGAGATCCGTCATGAGTCGCATTATACCGTAAGGTGGCACCGGCGAGCGGCGACATACACCACCGAACTTGCGCTTCGGGGAAACTTTAACGGTTTCAGCGATCGTGGCGGGGGGGCCGGTTGATCTCACAAGCAGCGGTTCTGCTGCCGATGCCAATTGCTAGGTTTTCGACGCCGCGCCGGATCGTACCGGCGCCGAAGCACCATGCCGCGTGAAACCACCCGCGTTTGAGGAAGCGTATCCCATGTCATCCAGCAAGGTCCACCGCCTGTTGCTTGCTTTGGCGTTCTGCGCCGTGGGGGAAGGAGTCGCATCGGCGATCGACCTCGCGTCCGGCCCAGAGGCTCCGGTCAGTATGGCGGCCCGGCCGCGCATTGCCCAGACTGCTCAACCTGCCACAAGGCCGGCCTCGTTGCAGGTCGGTTCGGCGGCTCCGGGTGCTTTGCCCGGCGCTTCGCCCGCCACGCTCTGGAAGTTTATGGGTATCCCGCAGGGGATACGAAAGATGCAGGGCGCCACCCGCAATCGCAACGGCAACAGGCCCGGCAGGGAGCCCAAGCCGCCCTTGAAGGCGATCGCCGACCCGGCGAACCTCGATCCGGGCAACGGACCGGCCATCAACAAGGCGGCCGAGATCAAACAAAAAGAAGACTTGGCGCCGCAGAAGATCAAGGCCCTGAAATATCTGGCCACCATCGGCTGCGGCTGCTATCCGGGCGTGGAAGAGGCCCTTGCCAAATCGTTGAAGTTCGGCGACGAATGTACGGAAGAGGTGCGCTACGAGGCCGCCCTGGCAATCCAAGAGGCGGCCGAGAGCAACTGCGCCAAGTGCGGTAAATCGTGTTGCTGCACGGTGGAAATGATGCAGTTGCTCAACGACGTGGCCACGGCACGCGATGCCGACGGTTGCTTCCTTGAGCCGTCGGCGCGGGTCCGCGAGGCCGCCTGCCAGGCGTTGTTGGCCTGCCGGCGACGCGTGCCCGTCTATCCGGCCCCACCCGTCGTTCCGGTCGATGGCGGCGAGATAATTCCACGAGAGCCATTGCCGGGCGAAGTCGTTCCCAAAGAGTCTTCGGCGCAGTCGGACAAGCGTGTCCGGCCGAACGAGGCCAATCACCTGATGAACGACGTTCTTGGCGTGGCGAGCGATGGTGGTCGCCAGCCGTCAAACGACCCGGGGACTGCCGCATCGACGGTGGCCACGCGGAAATCGGTGGTCGGACAAGAAACCAGCGACGCCGCGCGGACCGCGGCCTCTCGCATGGTGTTGATCGGCTCCATCATGGCCGTCGATGTGAAGACCTCGACGGTCGACCTGGAGTTCCAGGGACGCCGGCAGCCGACCGTGGGGAGCCAATTCAGCGTCCATCATGATTACGCCTTGTCGAGCACCTACTTGGGCCGCGTCGAGGTGGTCTACCTGGCCAGAAACGGTCGCGCGATCGCCAAGCCCGTCGGCCGCCTCGACTTTGCCAAACTCGGCAAGGGCGACCGCGTAACGGGACGGATTACCGTCGGCGACGACGAGGAACGGAGCACTTCGCCGGCGTCGCACGCGGTTCGCTCCAAAGCCGGCCGCGCTGGCGCCGCTCCGCCGCGAGGAGACGGCGTGCCACAGCCCCCGGCCAGATCGGCCAACGACGCGACCACTGCGGCGCCCTCCGCGCCGGCCCTGCCCGCCGGCGTCACACGCACGAACGCGGTCCCCGCCAAGGCACCCAACAGCGCCAAGAGTTTTCACGACGTGGCCGCTCCAAAGAAAGTCGTGATTGCAGAAAAGGCCACTGCTGGGCAAAAGACCGCCGTGGCGGCTCCCCAAGCCAAGCCCGTTCTGGCTTCGAAGGACGCGGAAATCGGCACGCGGATTTCCGATGCCATTTCGCCCTGGAAGAAGGCGGCGCCGGCAAAAACCGACCGAGTGGACAACAACCCGTGGAAGAACTTCGTGCCGGCGAAGGCGAGCAAGATTGACGACAGCCTGGCGGACTACGCCATGTGGCAGTCGGAGCAGCCTCCGGCAAAGATGGGCAAGCTCGGCAGCGGCATCGCCGACAAGACGGCCCAATGGAAAAACGCCTTGTTCGGCAGAATCCGGGGCGGCGAGAAACGAGTTGCCGAGGGCGGCGGTCCGGTCAAGAACGTCTCACCCGTCAAGCCGGATGACCGCAAACAGCAGGTGGCGCACCGCACGTCAGCCTCGCCGATTTCGAGCACCTGGCCGCGGTTGACGAAACCGGCGGGTGTGGGCCTCCATCCCTCGCCGGTCGCGCCGGCGTCTGCCTCGACCGACTCCGACTCATCGTCGGTGGCGGGCATCGTGCTGCTGGAAGAATAGACGCTACGACAAGGCCGAACTAGGCAAAAGCTGCCCGCAGCTCGTCGATGTGCCGCGGGCAAGCTTGCCGCGGGTTTTCACGCTCTTCGTATTCCAAGACAATGTAACCGCGGTATCCGCTGTCGGTCAGGATCTTGGCCAGGCGGCGAAAATCGGCCGGCTCCTTCTTGCCGCCGCCGGGATTCATCGACACCTTCACCTGCACGTTTACGGCATAAGGAGCGATCCGGGCCAGATCGGCATAGGGGTCGGCCGAATGGAAGTTGCCCGTGTCGAGGTTGATGGCAAACCAGGGGCTCTTCACATCACCGATCAGCCGCATCAGGCCGTCGATGGTGGTGGTCAGCCCGCCGTGATTTTCCAAGGCCAGAAAAACGCCGTGCTCGCCCGCGTACTGGCAGCACTCTTCGATTCCCTCCACGGCCAGCCGGTGCGCCTCCTGTTCCGATTGTCCTGACCGGGCCTGGCCCGAGAAGATGCGAATCACCGGTGCGCCGAGAACCTCGGCTCGATCGACCCACTGCTTGACCTTGGCGATCTGCGTTTTTCGTTCGTCGCCGGGCGGGTGGCAGAAGTCGTTGCCCACGGCCGTGCCCGAGATGTCGAGCCCCAGAAGAAACGTCTGGTGCTTGAGCTGTCGCAGGTATTCGGGCGTCGGTTCGGCAGGAAAGTAGTAGGAGGTCAGCTCGGTCCCTTCGAGCCCCATCTTGGCGCAGTCGTCGATGAAGTCGGCCAGCGTCAGTTTGGGCGGCTTGCCGGTGAGCAGCTCGCGGTAGCTATACGCCGCCAGGCTGAATTTGAACTTGGGCTTGTCGGTGCGGCGGACGGGTTCGATGGCCGCAAGAGAGCGGCCAAACACCGTAGTGGCAGACGCCGCGGCAGCCAAAAGGAGACTGCGCCTGGTGGAAAAAGAAGACATGGTTCGACCTCGGTGTTAGGCCGCCGCTTTTGCCGGCAGCGCTGCTTCGTGGGTGCGTCGCCTGGAAACCACCGCTCGCAACTTTTCAGGAGCCACAAACGCCAGGCTGGCAACGATCATCATAACCGCGAATGGAATGTTTCCAAGAATGGGCGCCAGCAGCGCCCACATGACGGCATTGATTCCCAGCATGAGCGGCCTTGCCAGGCGGTTCCAGACAAAGATCGGGAACGCCGCCTGCCAGAACATGACGGCATAACTCCCGGCGTGGACGAGCAAGGGCCACTGGTGCAGCGCCGTCAAGTCGAGCATCCGCTGTTCCGTTCGGGCGATCAAGTACCACATGCCCATGCCGCTCCACCAGACGTTGTCGCCCTGACCGTGGCCGCCCAGCTTTCCGACCGCCATCATGGCGTAGACCAGCGTCAAATGGACCTGAATGAGCCGCAAGGAAACGGTGGCCCACGTGCTGGACCTGGCGACAAGCGGCCCGATGGAACCGGCGGGCAACGACCCCGGAGTACGTCGCTCTTTGCGCCAGCGGTCGACAGAGCAGGCGCTGCCCGATGGTCCAAGGCAAAGATACAACAGCACGAATGCCATGAGCGGCTCGACCTGCGACGTCAGCATCGGCCCGCGGTGCAGGTAGGAGAGCACCACGACCAGCGTGGCAATCGACGAGACCGGAGTAAAAACTCCGCAAGTGAAAAGAGCCACGGCCGCCATGCCCGCCAAGTGAGCCGCCAGCAGACCGCCGGGCGACCGAACGTGGTCCAGGTAAGAGAAGCGGTATTCGCGGGGCATCGCTTCGCGAACTTGTTCGGGCGCGGTCTGCCGGTTGCCGTCGCGCGTCGGCTCTTCCAACTGGCGAAGCGTGCCGAGCGGTACCAGTCCATGCGCACCGAAATAGCGGTCGAGATCCGGCGTGAACGTGGCCAGCCAATAAAGAGCGATCAGACCCACGCCGATGCGCAAGCCACCCAACGCGATAGGATCGCTGGGCGCAAACCAGAACCGGGTCCAGCCACGGCCGCATTCCGTCGTCAGCCTCTTGAAATAACCTTCCGACATGGACGTCACTTTCCGCCCTTGTTGATTGCGGCAGGCGCCACTTCGGCGGCGGCCTCCGACTTCAGAAGCTGCACTTGGCCCCCAACGACGATGATGCGCGCCTCATAGACCTGCGAATAGTAACGGCTTTTGTCGTAGGGATCGCGTTCGCCGGCATCGCTCGACGAAGGCGCGGTAATCGGTTGTTGGAAGTGCCGCCGCAGGCGAAGGGTGCCGCCTTTGGCCCCGTGCTCGGCCACGAAGTGCGACGCGATGGCCTGCGGCAAAAGGCTCTCGACCGCTCGGAAATTCTCGCCGGTCAAATCGGCGGCGGTCTCAGCCAGCCGTGCGTCGCGTCGCCAACGCTGTCGCGGCGCCAGTGTGGAGGCCGGCAGGCTGAAGCTTTGCTCCGATCCGTCCGAGAGCTTCAAATCGACCTCGGCGACCACGTCCGTGTCTTCGGTCATGCCGAACGTCAGGCCGTAAAGCGGCACGTATGATTGGTCCAGCGCCAGGTATTCCAGGTAGGGCTTGACGAACGGCACGCGACGCAGCCGCAGGGCCAGCGGCGAGGGATTCCAATTTGACAGCACGGCCACGCCCAACGCGAACAGATGCAAAAAGATGAGGAAGCTGACCAGCGTCCGCTTCCATTCCGCGGGCAAGGATGCTTCCTTTTCGGTCGCTGCCACGTCGCTCGTTTGCATGTTGTTAGCTTAGCTTCCGCTGCCGGAAAAGGACGATAAAAAAAGCCGGGTCTCCCAAAGGAGACCCGGCTAACTTATCGTAGCGGTCGATCGGCCAACAGGGCCTGGCGAAAAACCGCTGTTTTTACACTGGGTCGTTCTGGCGCTAGTTGAGACTAGCGACGGAAGCTGACCAGACGAGCACGGCCACGCTCGAGCTTGGCCGAGGGGGCGGGAGCCGGAGCTTCCGGAGCGGGCGGGGGGCCAGCTTCGGGAGCAGCAGCCGGGGCGGCGCCAGCGCAGCCACAGCAGGCCGGCGGAGCGGCCGGAGCGCCACAGCACGCCGGTGCAGCACCGGCGCAGCCGCAGCAGCCGCGGTTGCGGTGATGGCGATGATGATGGCGACGGCCGCCGCAGGGAGCGCCACAGCAAGCCGGAGCGCCGCCGCAGCCGCCGTCGCAACCGACGTAACCGCCGCCGCAACCCGCACAACCATGACCAGCCAAAGCCTTGCTATCGCCCCCGACGAGGGCGATACCGACCACCGCGAAAAAGATCGCGATGCCGAACAACAGAGCACGATTCATCCTTAGTTCCTCCAACAAACAGGTACCGTACCTAGAGACTGAGAACACATGGCCGTCTTGCGAACCGATTCCCCCTCCTGACGGCCGTCAAAAGGGAGGGGACCTTCTTGTTCACTCGTGCTCGCCGTTGTCGCTTTGCCAGGCAGCCCTGTGGTTAGCCTTTAACGATTGCGCAGCTTACGGGCGAAAACACACGTTAGGTTGACTAGGTTAACATCGCCGAAACGGTTGTCAAGCGTCAAAACAGATAAGATTTGAGCAATGAGTCATCCGTTTGGTTTGCGTAGTTTGCATAAACCTAGTCTATTGTTGGCTTCCCCGCAAGTCTTGTCCCCAGCGCAATAAAAAAGGATCCGGCCTAGCCGGATCCTTGGAGCTGATGCGCCTTAAATGATTACTGTAAAACGGGTTAGTTGCTGCTTATCGGTCTGGCCGGCCTCGTTGCCTGCCGCTCTTCGGGGCCGTTCAATTCGGTGGACGGGCCGGCATCTTGGCCATTAACCGTCTCGGATGGTTCCGTAGCGGCCGCTTGAGCACGGCGTTCCATTTCTGCCTCGGCGAGTTGCTGCTTACGCCGCATATCGGCCGGGTCTTCAAAATCGAGCAACAACGGCGGCTGATCTTCGAAGACCTTGGTGGCCATACCGCCAATTCGCCAGCCTTCGTCCTCGTAGCGCAACACCCACAGGATTTCATCGGTGCGGCTTCGGCCATCGTCGTCGATGTCGGTCCAGGTGGAGGAGACGTGGGCCAAGTGCCCGTTGCCCTCTTCAGGCAGTTCGACCTCTCCGACGGTAAAGGTGGCGGTGTCGCTGCCGGTAGGTGCCACGGCCATATTGAACTCAGCCGTCTTTTGCCGGGCCAGGGGGGTGAGCAACTCGTTCGACTTGGATTCGTCGCCGGTCTTGATGGCCTGCAAAAACTCTTCGACGGCTTTGGCAGCCGCCTGAGGATCAGCGGTCTTGTCCGGCGCTTCGCGACCTTCGGTTTGGGCGTCGGCGTCGGTTGTCACCGCATCCGCGGAGGCCGCTTGTTCGGGGGCGGATTGTCCGCATCCGGCAAAGGCGCCGATCAACGTGGCTGCCAAGAGCAATGTGGTTCGAGCGTAAAGCGATCCGTCGCGGCGCATCCGCGTCCCTCCTATCAAGACAGTCTGAGTCGTAGCCGTAGCAGCGGCGTCGTGCCGCTTCTATACATCGCGGGGCGAAGTCTCGCAGGAAGCGGAGACGAGGTCAAGAGAAACTGGCCGGCGCGGGCATTGCCCACGTTGACCAACCGGGCATCTATCATCCGGTTTTGCTTCGCCGCCCGCCGCGTGGTAAACTGGGCCGTTTTCACGTCCCTTTCGAATTAGGGCTTCGCGAGCTTGACCATATCGAACTCGCCGGTTGACTAGAGGTGTCCAGCGAAGGATACGGCCAGCCGGCAAAGAGTCAATAAGTGCCGTAGATTACGGCACCACGCGCCTGTAGCTCAGGGGATAGAGCAACGGTTTCCTAAACCGTAGGTCGCAGGTCCGAATCCTGCCAGGCGTATTGCAGTTTCGCCCAGGGAACCCCCCTGTTTTCCCGTGTTTTCTTGGACCTCTTGCGTCGTCGGCGCGTTCTCATTGGTGGGGTTCCGCGATTCGCCGGCAAAGACTGAACGATACGATCTCCGCTTGCGAGCATGGTCCGAAGAGCTTCTCACCGGCGTTCCATTGGATGTTGAACACGACGATTACGAGCAAATCGTGCCCGGCGATTTGTTCGGCTTTACACCAGTCGCCAGCCCTTGCGGTACTCGCGGTGGATGAAGGCGTCGACCTCCGGCGCGTTCGTGGCACGGAGCTACTCGGCGTCCCATTCCAGCGTCTTGCCGGCACGGAAGGCGACGTTGCCCAAATGGTTCGCCTCCGTCGGCCGACCATCACATCAAGGAGCCAAGGATGCGCGAACTCACTCTGACAATTCCTGACGACCCAGTCGCTGCTTTGGCGGAATCACCGGAGGAAGCCGGTGCCGATTTACGAATGCTCGCGGCCGTCAAACTGTTCGAGCTGAAGAAGCTTTCTTCCGGGGCTGCAGCGCGGCTGGCCGGCGTTTCACGGGTCATCACCCGGCCCTCCTCACCACCACAAACCACGCCTTTGGGCCGCCCTCGCTGAAGCTGATGTCCTTGAGATCGGGCCGGACCTCGAACCGTGCTGGCTCGATGGCCTCGATTTGCCACCCCTTGGCGAAGGAGTCCTCGATCTCTCCTCGTGAAACTCTTCGAGGTCCCTGCTCGCCCGGCTCGTCCTCACTGAAGCAAAGCATGAACAATCCACCGTCCGGCTTGAGAACCGTCGCCAACCCTTCGACGTAGCGCTTGCGGCCGTCGTCGCTGAAGACGTGAAACAACCCGCTGTCGATCACGTTGTCGAAAACTTCCGGCAGGTCTTTTAAGTCCAGGGCATCCATGACCAGGAAGGTCGCCGACAGGCCCCGCTGTTTCGCCTTCTGCTTCGCTCGATTGATCGGCTCGGTCAGGAAGTCTATGCCAGTGACTTTGTGGCGACGGCTGGCGAAGAAGAGGGCGTTTTCGCCCGTGCCGCAGCCGGCGTCGAGGACCGACCCCGTGATTTGATCGGCTACGTCGATGAACACCTTCTGCGGCCTGCCGATGTCCCAGGGCGGCTGCCCAACATAGATGTTCTCGAAAGTTGTGCGGTCGGGGGCAGGCATCATCAAAGACATCGAGCGGCTGAAGGCGCTAGATGACGTGCCCATCGACCTGTCGGCGGGAACGGAGCAGGAATACGTCGAGGACTGCCCCGTTTGTTGTCGCCCGAATATCCTCCACGTCGAGGTCGATGAGGAAGGCGATGGGCGGGTTTGGGCAGAAGCGGAATAGGCATCGGGGCCACGCATGCTGGGTGAGAACCGAGTAGCGGCGCAGGGACTCGAACCCCGGACACGCGGATTATGATTCCGCTGCTCTAACCAACTGAGCTACGCCGCCAAACCTCAAGTTGCATTATTTCGGCCGGCTGGACGATCCGCAAGGGGCGCTCGCCAAGTGGAACGAGCCGAAAGACCACCTGCCGCCGGGCCGCGTCCCTGGCAAACAGCACGATGCCAACCAGCGGAGAAAAACTGCCATGCCCCTCGACCCCATCCGGTTGCAGGCGGCGAGAAAACGAAGGTAACCAGACGACGGACGATTCCTGTTCGGATGGAGTGACGGGACCTGCTATACTGGTTGAATGAATGGAGGCCGGGGATTCTGGTCGTTTACGATGCGTCGCGAGACCGTGCCTGGTGGCTGCATTTGCAGGCGGCGCTTCGCGGAATGCGGCAACAGGGCAACGATCGGCTCGCGCAGACAGCAACGTTGCACTTGCCGCTCGATAACGTGCTGAACGAAGCGGCGGTCCGTGGGTTTGCCATACTCCGTGATGCCGCCGTTCTGGCAAAAGGAGATGCACCGTGGTAAAGAAAAGCAACATCCGATTTGCCCAGCTTCGGGCGTTTTTCGAAGGAATGGGCTTCTCTGCGACTCGCGAGAGAAAAGGCTGGCGCATCGAGCACAGCCCCACAGGCACGGTATTCATTTTCCGGCCCTATCGCGCGACCGACCTGGTTTATGCCCCCGATCTGTTGCTCATCCGCTCGCAACTTGACGCTCGCGGCATGGTTCCCCAAGAATCGTTCGACGAATCTCTGACGAAAACGCCCGCGTGACGGCGCGGCGCCGCGTGAGCTTGCAGTTCACCACGGCTACCATTTGCCCATTAGCACGATTGGATCGGCGCCGCCGTCATCCCAAATCGTCAGCGCGGTGACAAACGGCATGGTCCGACGCGCCCGCGCGACGAGGGCGTCGAGGTAATCCAGCCCGGCGCGCAGCGGAACCGCATTCGCTCGCTCGGTGGGCAAGGCGTGCAAGAACGAAATCTCTTCAAGGCGAGCGTAGAGCGGTGCTTCGTCGCAGAAATCGGCGGACGCGAAAACGGCGAAATCGTCGAGCTCTCGACGTCGGAACAGTTCTCGAAAGGCATCTTCAAACCGGTCGGTCATGCTTGCCATCCAAATCTCCGCAGAAAGTCCGCTTGGTCGTTGGTTAAGCCGACGCGCAGCACACTGCGCGTCCCCGAACGGATCCCGATTCGGCCGCGAACTGCCAAGCGGTGGTGGTTCACGATTCGGCTTTTTGGGAGGCCAGTTCGCCAAGATCTGCCGAGCGTGCTGTCCGCTGGAGACGGCGAGTTTAGGCTCCTTTCCCGGCCGCTATCGCTTCCTTCGCCAGCCGCACCAGGTTTTCGGTGGTGAAACCAAAGTGCTTCGCCAAATCGGGCAGCGGAGCGGAGGCGCCAAAGCCGCGCATGCCCACAAACTTGCCTTTCGGACCAAGATACTTCTCCCAACCCTGCACCACGCCCGCCTCGACGGCCACGCGGGCCGTGACCGCCGCCGGCAACACCGACTCGCGGTAAGCATCGTCCTGCTCGTCGAACAGCTCCCAGGACGGCATGCTCACCACACGGGCCTTGACTCCGTGCTTGCTTAACTCTTCGCTGGCCGCCACACAGAGCGTCACCTCGCTGCCGCTGGCCATCAGCACCACATCGGGCTTGCCTGACGAACTGTCGGCCAACACGTAGGCGCCCTTGGCGACACCCGCTGCCGATGCATACTTCGAGCGATCGAGCGTGGGCAGGTTCTGACGCGTGAGAACCAGCGCCACGGGGCGGTCCTTCCAGGGCAGAATCGTGCGATACGCCTCCGCCACTTCGTTGGCGTCCGCCGGCCGCAACGTCACGAGCCAGGGGATCGCCCGCAAGGCGGCCAGGTGCTCGACGGGCTGGTGCGTCGGCCCGTCTTCGCCCACGCCGATCGAGTCGTGGGTGAAGATGAAAATCGACGGTATCCGCATGATGGCGGCCAGCCGCAACGATGGCCGCAGATAATCGGCAAACACGAAGAACGTCGCTCCAAAGGCCCGCAAGCCGCTGAGCGTCATGCCGTTCACGGCGGCCGCCATCGCGTGCTCGCGAATGCCGAAGTGCAGGTTTCGCCCGCCGTAGCTCTCGGCCTCGAAGCTGTCGATGCCGGTGAGCAGGGTCATGGTCGAAGGAGCCAGATCGCCCGCTCCGCCAATGAGCCACGGCAGCTTGCCGGCGACGGCGTTGAGAACCTTGCCCGACGAGACCCGCGTCGCCAGCCCTTTGGCATCGGCGGCGAAGGCGGGAATTGCGGAGTCCCAGCCGGCGGGCAACTCGTGCTTGATGATCGATTGCAACTCGGCGAACAGCTCCGGGAATTGGCAGGCGTAGTCGGCCAGCTTCTCTTGCCACCGGGCGTATTGCGCTCGGCCCCGCTGGCCGATGCCGCCGGCGAAATCGGCCAGGGCGTCGGGCGGCACGACAAACTTCTCGTCTTCCGGCCAGCTGTAGACCTTCTTGGTCAGCTTGATCTCGTCTTCACCCAGCGGCGCCCCGTGGGCATGGTGCGAGTCTTGCTTGTGCGGCGACCCATAGCCGATGTGGCTCTTGACGATGATCAGCGTCGGACGGTCGTCGGTGGCCAGGAACTCCCGATAGGCGTCGGCCAGTGCGTCGAGATCGTTGGCGTCGGACACATGCACCACGTGCCAGCCGTAGCCTTCGAACCGCCGGCCGACGTTTTCGCTGAAGGCCAGCGAGGTCTCGCCCTCGATGGTGATCGAGTTGTCGTCGTAAATCCAGCAGAGATTGGCCAGCTTCAGGTGCCCGGCCAGCGAGGCCGCCTCGCCGCTGACGCCCTCCATCATGTCGCCGTCGCTGCACAAAGCGTAGACGTGGTAGTCGAACAACTCGAAGCCGGGCCGGTTGAAATGGGCCGCCAGCCAACGCTCGGCGATGGCCATGCCGACGCTGTTGCCGAGGCCTTGCCCCAGCGGGCCGGTGGTCGTCTCGATGCCGCTCGCCTCGCGATACTCCGGATGCCCGGCACAGCGGCTGTGAAGCTGGCGAAACCTGCGAATATCGTTCAGCGAAATCGCCAATTCGCTGGTCGGCCGTCCGTCTTCGCCCGCCTGCTTCACTTGGGCCAGGTGCAGCACCGAATAGAGGAGCATCGAGGCGTGGCCGCAGGAGAGGACGAAACGGTCGCGATTGGGCCACAGCGGCTGTTCGGGATCGTAGTTGAGCACGCGGTTCCAAAGCGTGTAGACCACGGGCGCCAAGGCCATCGGCGTGCCGGGGTGCCCGCTGTTGGCGGCCTGCACGGCGTCCATCGCCAAGGTGCGGATGGTGTTGATCGAAAGCTCTTCGACGGCGAGGGCTGCGGTGGGCATGATTCCTCCGATTTTTTTGACGGAAAAGGTTGGGCCGTATGGGTTTCGGCAGCCGAAGAGTTTAGCCCGGCGCGGGCCGGAAGGTCAACCACGCGCCGCGTCGTTTTCGGCAAGGCCAATCTACTTCACGCGGCCGAGAATGAGACATTTGGCGGTGGCTGGGGCAGAGCCTGGCCAAGTGGAGGCTAGCGCTCCGTTCATCTCGGCCACGTGAAGTATCGCCTAGGGCATACTATGGCTAGGCGCCGCGGTCGGTTGCGTTGCGGAACCGCTCGCGGCGACATGCGCCGCCGCGTCCACGGCCAGCCGCGGGCCAAGTTCGGCCATCGAGAAAAGTTCGGCGACGATCCGGCGAAGCACCGCGACTTCTCCGCCGTCACGCACGTGGCGAAAGACAAAGGCATCCCGCCGTTTTTGATTCTCTACGTCGCCGATCATCCCGACAACGCCGCGCAGGCGCAGCGGCTGGCCGCCGTGCTGAAAGAGGCGGGCATTACGGTCAAACTCTTCGGCGCCAAGGAAACCAACCACAACCGGCTGAACGACAACCTCGGCACGCCCGACGATCCCGCCAGCAAGGAGTTGTTCGCGTTTGTGTAGGAAGCGTTGAAGAAGTGATGCCTGGCGGCCGAGAAACTGGAGGATGGCCTTCCTAGGCCGTGCCGTTCGTTCTTGGACGGCCTGGGAAGGCCATCCTCCCGCGGCGTCCGGACGAAAACCATCGGGTGCGCCGGCGAGCCAGGCCTCGACACGGGCGGCGATTTGGGCCACTGGCTGCTGCGACAAGGCGTGTGCCGCGGCCACGTGCCGTTGCGTCTCGCGGCGCAGGATGTGTTGTTCGTAGATTCCGCAGTCGCGCTCGGTGGGAGGCCGTTCGTCCGCCGCCGTCCGCTTGGCGGGTCGCTGCGCCTTTTCTCGCTTGGGCATGGTGTTCGGTTCTCCGGGTTCGGGGTTCGGGGTTCAGGGTTCAGGGTTCAGGGTTCAGGGTTCAGGGTTGAGGGTTCAGGGTTGAGGGTTCAGGGATTTTGGATTTGCGATTTTGTCCCAGCGCGCCGGGATTGGATTGCGGGTCACTTGGGTCGTTTGCGGCGGCGGGGTTTGGTGAGAGCCGAGCGCTGTTTCTCAAGGACCGCGAGGGCCTGGTCGAGCGCGGCGAGCCGGCGCATCAACACGGCCAGGCGGGGCCGCAGGCCGTCGCGGCGGGTAACGTGCGGGAATTCGTCGAGCCTCTCCTGGGAGGACTTGTCCAAACGCCCAGGCCACTGGCCGAAAAACGACCACCCAGCTCCGCGGCCCTGAGCGTGTCGGGCAAGTCAGACACCGATTCATTTGCCTCGGTCGGAGAGCAGCGGCCCTTGGATCGGCCTGCCACGCAACACGAAGGAGATCGAGCGCCGACGTCGAGCGTGCTGGGCCACGCCGCGCCCAGTACGCCGCGCCGCGAAAGCAGAAGCGCCGCGCGCGGCGCTTTTGATGAGCGCGCCGGCCGATCTGCACAGCGAGCACCGGTGGGACGGCATCCCGGCGCTCCGGGATTGCCTACCGAGACGTCCCCCGCCGTTCGGTCCGCCGGAATACTACACGAGCGCGACCCGCGGGCAAAGCAACCGGGCCCGCTGGGCCGAGAGCGCGATCGTGGAGGTCTTTCATCGGGCCGTGACGCAGAGCGACATCACTTTCTGGGAAAGCCTGATGCAATAAATCCGCCGGCCAACGCGGCCGGTTGATTGCTTCCCGCGGCGGTGGCTTGTACAATCGAGGCGATGGCGACCAAACGCTCGACGAACGGAAGTAGACCATCCTCCCCGGCGAAAAAGGTGGCGGCGAATGGCCGCTGGCTGCCGCGGCTGGGCATGTACCAGTCGAAGCGGGCGCTCACTTTTCGAACCGAGGATGATCTGACGAAGGCGCTTCAGGCACTCTGGGATCCCACCGATGAACTGTATCGGATGCCGCGCGCGCCCGGCGACGCTTTGACCATGATCGTGCCCGAGGATGCCGTGCCGCTGTTCCGGGCTCGAAAGCTCCGTTTCACCGAATATCCGGTGGCACCCGCCACACGCGACTCGAACGTCGCCTGATTGTATCTTTTGGAGCATGGCAGGTCGCGGTCGTGGCAGCTAAGAATATACCGAAACACGAGCCTCGCACACGAGTCGTCTTCAATCTTCCCGTCAACGATTGGGGCGAGGAGAAGGCATTTTACGAGGTGATCGGGCATCTTCGCGGCCTGAAAGACCGCCGCAGCGGCGTGACGGGCTTTACCTACAGCGACCCCATGCCGGCCGTTTTCACTGGGTTTTGGTGGAGCGACGATCAGCAAATCTGGATGGAAGACGCGATCGTTATCGTGATGATTGACTTCTCAATGCCCTCGCCAAGCGCGAGGTTCTCGGTCAGCGGCGAGATGACGAAGCTCAAGCGATTCATTTCCGCCACGTATCGGCGCAACGGCAGCCGGCAAGAGGAGGTTTGGATCGTTGCCCACCGCGTGACTCGCCAGAGTTGAGCGCGACGGCCGTTGGCGGAACTTGGATTCCGGCTGTAGCTCACTGCATCGGTGCGGCCGTCCGATGCAACGTCAGCACCAGCACGCGCTTGGGAACCTGCCCGACGGGAATCCGCGCGGCCACGCGCCGGCTGGCCGTCTCGATCGCGGCCACCGTGTTGCCCTTCCGCTCGCTGATGTAGCAAAAGCGGCCGTCGGGCGAAAAGCACATCCAATAGCCGCCGCCTTGCATCACGATCGTCGCCACCTGCCGCGGCGGCGCGACCGTCAGGTCGAAGACATACGTCCGGTCGTGAAACACGTCGCACATCCATAGCTCTTTCTCGTCCGGCGTCAGCCCGATGCCGTGACTGCGGCTCGCCTGGCGCAGCAACTCGTCAGGCACCTCCGCCGCGACGCGGTAAATCACCTTGCGGGCCGGCACGTCGCAAACCTCGAAGCCGATCAGCGTATCGACGTTGGCATACAGCCGCTTTTCGTCGCGCGAAAGCACGATCGGCCGCGGAGCATCGGAAAGCGGTATCTCACCGATCAAGCGGTGCGTCGCCACGTCGGCGATCAACATGCGAAGCGGAGCAAGAGAAGCGAAGCAAGACACCCATACTTTATCCACCACGCGCCGCGCGGAGCAACTGCTTGTGAATAAGCCCTTCTCGCCCCCCCGCCAAGACCCGCTTGACAGGTCTTGAGGCGGATGTACATTGACGGCAACACCCCGAGGTGCTCACATGCCAGCCTATGCCCGTCGCCAGATCGTCGACGAAACCGAAGTCGGCATCTACCACTGCGTCTCGCGCTGCGTCCGCAGGGCCTTTCTGTGCGGACAAGACGCCCTTACGGGCCGCAATTTT
>DATLUO010000162.1 GCA_035533075.1 Pirellulales bacterium
CCTCCAATACTGTCGCAGCGCGTCGAGCAGCAACGGCGACAAGGGCACCAGCCGGTCCTTGGCTCCCTTGCCCGAACGCACGTGAATCAGCATCCGCTGGCTGTCGATGTCTTCCGGCCGCAGGTGAATCGCCTCGCTGATGCGCAGCCCGGTGGCGTAGATCGTCAACAGGATCAGGCGATGGCTGAGTTGGGGAACACATTCCAAGAGACGCGCAACGATAGGAACGGAATGGCTCATGCCACGTGGTCGCTCAAAGGCGGCTTCCGGGCATTTGCAGAATGGCTCGGATTTGTTCCCGTGAGCCGGCTTTAGCCGGCTTCGGCGACTTGCCACCAGCTTTAGCTGGTGGAGGAGCAGATTGGTTCATTTTGGTAGCCGGCTTCAGCCGGCTTCTGGTTGCGGCTTCAGCCCAGGTCCCCGCATGGGCTATTAACCGTCCGCAGAGACCGCACAGATAGACGCGACGGCGCGAGTTTGATTCGGGACAACAAACCAGCTAAACTTTCCCCACCAAGTCCCGACGGTTTCAGTTCAGCGTGAAAGGCTTGCTGGCTCAAGCGGCTCTAGTCGCTGTCGGGTGTAGATGTCTTCAGTCGATGGGCAACCAGCCAGGCCCCTTCTGGAGTGCTTGCCTCATCCTTGGCACGGCTGCGACATGGGGCGGAGCATGAGCCGTGCCAAAGCGACGTCCGGCATGCTCGGATGGACCGGCGATGCGGCCACGGTCGAGCGAATCGCTCTTGATCCGGAGTTCGGGATTGAAGAATCGC
The DNA here is from genome assembly GCA_035533075.1 of Pirellulales bacterium. Classification (NCBI taxonomy): domain Bacteria; kingdom Pseudomonadati; phylum Planctomycetota; class Planctomycetia; order Pirellulales; species Pirellulales bacterium. Next base: position 774 of record DATLUO010000162.1, read on the forward strand.
CGTGATCTTTGCAGATATTCCCAGCGGCCGCGTCCGCCAAAATAGTGTCAGCATTGGCCGCCCGACTCGTCCTACGGCAACGACACCCGTTCCCCGCCGGACTTGGTGATTGCCGCGCGGAGCGTCTGCTGGTCGATCGTGTCGGCCAGAAACCGCACGGAGCCGTCACAAAAGCCGGCGAAAAAACCGCCGGCGTGCCAGCCGCCGAAGCGGGGCAAAGCTTTGTCGGGATCGTAGTCGATGTCTTCCGGTTTGGTCCACGGCACCGGCCGCTTGGCCTCCACGATGCAAATCGTGTTCGAGGTTCCGTCGGTGATTTCCTGGAACTTGGTTCCTTTGCCGTCCTTCGGTCCGAGCGCCGTCGCCGGGCCGACTAAAGCAAAGTAACTTGCCTCAGGCTTCGCGGGATCGGCCTGAGGGTCGCGAAAGACCGCGGGCATCCGGGCCAGCAGCCGTTTGTTGTTGTCGCTGTCCCACGGCTCGTCCATTTTGTATTGATCGTAGAGCGCCTGCTGCTCGATGTAGGGCAGGATCTCGACGCGCCATGAGTGAGGCGTCTTGCCGTCGGGACCGATCACGACTGGTGGCGGCAAGTGCCTGTACGCATCGTGGTAGTTGTGCATGGCGATCATGATCTGTTTTATGTTGTTCGTGGCCCGAGCGCGCGAGGCGGCCTGGCGCGCGGCCTGCACGGCTGGTGCCAGTGCGGCTACCGCGGTCTCGGCAACATCGAGATCGAGCTGCGACTGGACGGTGACCTGTTCTCCCTTGGTCTCGAGCCTGCTTTGCTTCAACACCTCGATGGCCAGGTCGCTCAGCGGCAGCGCGGCCGCGGCGCCGGCGTTCGGGGCCGCAACGGCATGTTTGCCGAATTCCTCGAGCATGTTGCGCGCCAGCGTCAAGGCGGCTTGCGCGGTCTGCCGGACATCGCCGGCGTCGTTGGCGTTCGCACAGTCGACGCGGGCCGCGATCTTGAGTCCCTCCTCGACGTTCGCGGTTAGGAACAACCGCTGGCCTTTCTCCCACAACGGCGCGAAGGCCGAGAGCGGTCCCAGGTCCGCCGCCTGCGGCGCCTCTTGGCGAAGGGCCGTGAACGCCTGGTGTACAGCATTCAGATCCAGCATCACGGCGCCTTCGCCGGTCGCAAGCTGCCGCCAGTCGTTCGCCCATTCCGGTCTCGAGCGCCCGCCCGTCAGCAGCACTTGTTGCACGAGGTTCTCCGGCCCCATCACGATCGTGCGGTCATCCGGCAACAAGAAAGCGAACCGCTGCGCTTCGTCGGGATTCACCGGCTTGTAATATTCGGGCATCGCGGCCTTGTAGTACTTCTTGCCGGCCAGTTCCACCTCAACGGGCTCGCCTTCGCCGGCGAGAATCTTGGCGTAGGGTTTCCAGTCAAAGGGGTTTTTGCTGCGATACATCCACAAGGTGACTTGGCGCGCGTTCAGTCGCGGCGTGGGTAGGGCCGTCATGGCGAACGCGATCTCCTCGATGTTCTCGACCTTCAGTCCGACGCGGCTTTCAACACTGGCGCCCTCGTTCACCAACTTCACGAGCGGCTCCATGCCCTCGCGGTCGAGCAGTCGCGCCGGCCGGAGTCCCATCACGACTACCGAGCGGGGCGGCACAAAGCTGAGGTCGATGGCGCCGCCCTCCGCACGAGGGTCGGCCGCCGTCGCCGCCGGTTTTGCGGGCGGCGCCGCGTGCGCCTGCGCGCTATCGCCGACCGGCGCGCGAATGCCTGAGATCACGAGCGCTACGATTGCCGCGACGCCGGCCAGGGCGACGGTGCGGCGGCGCGTGACGGGAACATTTCGCAGGCGTTTGGTTTGGCTGAGCATTTCAATTCTCCTGAGAAGGGTGCCCCGACTGGGTAAAAAGGGCCGAGCGGCCCAGGCGACTCGACGGTCGTCCTGACGCAGAGCCATCTGCGCCAGGGTGAATAAATAGGCTTCGCGTCCGCCCGACAGCTCCGCGGCGAAAGCGTCGGCCGCCAACTCCTGCTCCAGACGCAACCGGCCGGAAAGCCAATGCACGAGCGGATGATACACGTGCAGGGCCGCGGCGAGTTGTGCCAGCAGCCACGCCAGGTAATCGCCCCGCGCAATATGAGCCAGCTCGTGCGACAACACCACGCGACGCTCGGCGTCGGTCCAACTTTGACAATCGCTCGGCAGAACAATCACCGGGCGTCGCCAGCCCATCGTGGCCGGCGTCGACAGAGTGCTGGACTGCTTCAACTCGATCGGCCGCCGGCAGCCGGTCTGCCGGGCCAACGACTGGCATAGCTCGACGAGATGGGCGTCGGCAATCGGCGACAGTCGCCCGCGATACCGTTTGAGGGCGAAAAGGCCGATGACGAAGCGCCCCACCGCCAACGAAGCGCATGCCACGAACAGCGCGCCCGCGATCGCCGGCCAGCGCCATCGCGCATCGGCGGACGGACCGCGAGCAGTTGCCGCCCGAAGCTCGGCGCGAAAGATTTGCCAGTAGTCGTCGAACGAGAGCGCGGCCGCCGGCGGTCGCTTGAGGGGCGACGCGGGAGCGGCGTTCGTCGTGCCGTCCACCGCGGCGGTCGCGGTCGTCGCGCCCGACGCGCCGGCCGCCAAACCGACCGCGTCGTCGTCGCTCGCGGCCAGCGACCACCACCGCGGCCAGGGGCTGAAGGCCGCCAGCGTGACGCAGCAGAGCATGAGCAGCGTCGTGGCGGCGGCGGTCGCGCCGAGGGCCGGCCCGAAACGCCGCGCGACCAGGTAGATCGCCGCGCCGGCCAGCAGATTCAATGTGGCCTGCACGGCGCACCACACAAGAGCCATGCCGATTTCATTCATGTTTGCCTGCCTTGCCGAGAGGCTGCTGATGGAGAATTCGCTCCAGCGCGGCCCGTTCTTTGGCCGACAGCCGGTGTTGGTCGACGAGACGCAGCAGAAGTTGCTCGCGCGAGCCTTGAAATACGCGATCGACGAGATCGCTGAGGAGTTTGCTCGACACCTCTTCGTAGCTCTTGGCGGGCTGAAAAACAAAAGGCCGCCGGTCGTTGAGTTGGTTCAGAAAGCCTTTGTCGGCCAGGATGCGGACCAGCGTGGCCACCGTGGTGTAGGCCGCTGCCAGCCCTTGGCGCGCCAACTCGTCTTTCACGTCGGCCACCGAAAGCGGTTTCTCGTTCCGCCAAAAAACCTGCATGACTTCCAGTTCTCGCTCCGTAAGCTCTTTTGCCGGTGGCCGGGCCATCGCTTCCTCGCCGGATTAGATTTGGTTATCTAGTTCTTGTTTTATAGTAGCGAGAGGGCGAGGCTTGTCAAGAGGCGCTTTCTGGAATCTTTTGGACGAGAACATCGGACCGCGGGCAGACGGTGGCCCTTTTGAAATTCGAGGATGCTCGGCAGTATCTTGCTGGGCGTGCTGGCTACCTCACAAACGAAGGAAACCGCGGCACGCCTCGGTCAGAAAGTTCCTGGTAGCGGAAGGTGACGATGCTGCCGATGGCCGGCGGCCGCTCGCGTTGGGCATCGGAGAATCCGGTGCCGATCGAGAACCTCGTTCCGTCCGGCAATACCACGTCCAACGCGCCCAGCCGGCCTTTGTGACGCCCGCTGCCGGGCAGGTGCTCGACCACACGGGCCTCGGCATCGTGAAAGGTTTTTACCTTGAGCAACGTCGGCGAGCGGCCGGCCTCATAGCGCGATCCGGGCTGCCGCAGCATCAGGCCCTCGCCGCCGAGTGCCTCGACGCGCGTCAGCTCTTCGCGCAAATGATCGAGGCCGCGGCAACGGTCGTGTTGGTGTATCTCGGCAAACTGCGAATGGCCTGACGCCAAGCAGTCGCGAAGCTGCTCCAGGCGTTCTTCGAAGGGGCCGCTCGCCGCCGGCAGGTCGAAGACCAAATAACGGACCGACTTCCACAGGTCGCTTTTGTCCTGGCGGCGAACGATGCTCACGCAGCGCTGGAACGCTTTGCGGCCCATCCACAGCTCGCCGTCCAGCGGCAGGCCGGGCAAACCGGCCACAAAAAAGTCGGGAGCGTGGTAGACGTTCCCCAGCCGCGAGAGGAACTGCTTGCCGTCCCAGTACGCCCGAACGCCGTCCAGCTTCTCGCTCATCCACCAATCGGTCAGATCGACGTCGTTCTCCCAGGTGTGGGCCAACAGCAGGCCCGGCGCCGAGGCGTCGCCCGCTGCCCTCGCGCTTCGCACGGGCAGCTCGCCGCCGATGCGGTCCTGCTCGGCTTGTTCGCCGCGATAGGCGCGCAGATGTTTGCAGGTGCGGCGTTCGATCGGCACCGATTGGTTGCGCCACGCCGGACACGTGCAGCTATACACGCCACCGGTGTTCTTCAACACATAAGGCAAGCGGGCCGAGCCTTTGATTTCTGCCGATTCGCCGTCGTTCAAGTCGGGCATGAATCTCACGTCACGCGCTCATCAAAACGCGCCGCCCATCCCGAAGTAGTTATTGTAATAGGGATAGGGCGATCCGTAACCGTAGCCGTGACCGAAGGCGGGAGCGGCGTAATAAGGGTAAACCGGGTATGCCCGTGGATTGTAGCCACCGTAATAGAAAGAACTGTAAGGGGCAAAACCACCGTAACCTCCGTAACCGAAACCGCCATAGCCATAACCGCCCCAGCCCCGATGGCCGCCGTAATGGCCGTGGTGATGGTGGTAAGCCATTGCGGGCGCGGCCACAAACAGGGCCGTCGCGGCAACCAAGGCAACAATCAGCCGCCTCATAGGTGACCTCGTGTGGAACAGGATGTCGGTTCGCCCCTCGTGAAATCTTTGCCGCTTGCATGCCGCCCGGCAAGCAATCGGCACGAAAGCTGTCGGTAAAGTAATCGGTAGACTCAATGCTGGAAACGACATAGAATTTCATCACCCATGCAGATCGTACAGCACAGAGAAGCGCAGCACGCGGAACGGGACGAGCGGGAAACCGTCGAGAGCCGGCTTGATTCGGCCCGCGATGCGGTGCGGGCGAGGCTGCGCGAAGAAGACAAGCTGAACACGGCCACGCACGCCTTGGGCTTCGTGCTCAGTCTGATCGGCTGCGAATGGCTGATGTCACGGGTGGTGCAGTCGGGCGACGGCTGGCAGATTGCCGGTTGCGCGGTCTATGCCGCGGCGCTGGTGGCGGTCTACGCGGCGTCGTCGCTCTCGCATCACTTTCAGCGTCCGCGGCTGCGGCGGCTATTCCGCATTCTCGACCAGGCGTTCATCTTTCTCTTGATTGCCGGAACGTTCACGCCGATCTCGCTGAGCTATCTTCGCCAAGGGGCGTGGTGGGCGCTGTTCGCCGCCGTTTGGGCAATTGCCCTCTTCGGTTTTTTCTCGAAGGCGATCTTCGCCCATCGGGTCGACGCCGTCACCACGGGACTGCACGTCGCGCTCGGCTGGCTGCCGGCGATGGCGCTCAAGCCGATGATCGGCCTGGTGCCGGGCGGGCTGTTTGGGTGGATGTTGTGTGGCGGTCTGTGCTATACGGCGGGCACCTTTTTCTTGCAGCGCGACGAGCGAGTGCCCTACTTTCACGCGGTCTGGCACCTGCTGGTGATTGCCGGCAGCGCGTGTCATTTCTGGGGTATTTATACCTATTGCGCCGTGGCGACCGCGTAAAGCAAGCGGGTGATTGGACGCCAGGCACCGGCTGCCGATGCCGTTTTTACCGACTCCGCTCGTGCGTGCCCTCCGTTCCGGCCTGGACGAAGTTATTCCTCGTCCGTTCTTTATTTGCCGTACTGCTCGAAGACCTCGGCGATCTTCGCCGATTTGGCATCGCCGGTGTGAAACAGCATGCGATGGCGCAGCACGAGTGAAGCGCCCTTCTCCAGCAGGTAAGACCCATCCACATCGTTCTTGCCGACGAAATCGCGCAAGCCAAAGGGATTCGCGGCAAACAGCCCGTAATTGCGAACGTGCCAGCGGGTCGGGTAACGGAAGCTCGTGGGGTGGTTCATGAACGCAATACCGACCGCTTGGCCGTCGACCGTGCCGTAGTAATCGACCCAAGAGGCCGGTTTGCCCCAGGTGTCGTCGTCGGTCTGGCCCGCGCTGTTGACGATATGGCCACCCAGCTTGCTGTTGGTGTCCATCGCGGTGGGAATGCGGATGCCCAGCGAGCCTTCTTTGGTGTCGCCGAATTTCACCGGCCCCTCGGAAGCCACCAGCGTGATCTCCCAGTCGATCGAGCGCCAGTCCTTGCCCGAACCAAAGGTCAGCACGCGGCGGTCTTCGCAGACCTTCTTGCCGGCGGCGTCGACCCAGTCGTTGACCGCGGCGACGACGGCCTGACCGTCGCCTTCTTCCAGCCGCAAGTATTCGCGGTGCGCGATCGAGCCGTGCTTGGGGGTCTCGCTCCAGAAATCGACGCCGTTCACGTCGCCGTGCGTGAACCAGACCGAGCGTTGGTGCGGATGGTCGTGCTTCTCGCCGGGCACATCCTTCATGGGAAAGGCCCGCGCCATCTCGACGCCGGTCGGACCGATCACGGGCCACAGGATCGGTTTCGGGCCGGTGCTCGTGCGGTAAATGGTAAACAGTTTGCCGTCGATTTCGACGCGCACATCCTCCTGCTGCCGCTTCAGCACGAACTTCGCGGCGCGGGCCTGGACGGGCACGACAACCAACGCGACGGCAGCCAATAGCAATAACGGGCATCTCATGCGGCAAAGCTCCGAACCAGTTTCCGAACAGCCAACAGTCTGTTGGAAATGGTAATCGAGAGCGGCACGGAGTGCCACTGGAAAGGTTCAGGATGAGGGATCAGGGATCAGGGATGCGAAGGCGTCAGTCAATTGGAAATCTCAAATTCGCAATTTGCAATTTGCAATTTCCTCCTATCGCTTCGCGTTCCCCTCGGCGGCCGCCCGTTTCAAGCTCTCCTCGGCGGCGGTCTCGGCCTCTTGCTTCGCTTGATGGTATTTGTCGAACGTCACCTCGGCGAACATGTGCATCTGGTCGTGGGCTTCCTGCATGCGTTGCTGATCTTCATGCGAGAGGGCCACCACGAACGTGTGCTCTGAATGGACCACCAACGGTTTGCGGCGCCGCTGTTCCGACATGGTGGTCCGCGTGATCTTCAGCGGTACCTCTTGCCGCTGGCGCAGCACTTCGTTCAATGCCAATCGCGGAAAGGGCAGCTCAGGCGGATTGAGCAGCGCGTTGAGTTGCGTCAGCCAGTCGGCGAACTCGGCGTACTGGCGGGCGACTTGCGGGTTTTCGGGCGGCTTCGTGGCCACCTCGTAGATCATCCAGCGGTTCGTGAGCTTCAAGTCGCCGGTTTTCGGATCGATGGCCTCGGCGAACTTGGCCCCGGCGAGCTCGCGCACCGTCTCCTTTTTATGGTTCCGGGCGGCCTCGCGCAGCCGCCCGATCTGCGTCGAGATCTCGCCGGTGGTAATCTGTGTCTTCACCTGCCGATGCGGATCGAGGATGACGATCAGGTCGTGACCCGGATCGAAGACGATCGTCTCCCTCGGCGAATCCATGAAATCATAGGCGCGGCCCGACGAAAACAGCGTTGTCGAAACGACGGGCGTGTCGTCGGCCTTGAAATAAACTTTGTTGCTGACGTGAAAGTCGGCGGCGGGGGCCGAAGCCGCCAAAGTGCCCAACAGCACCAGAGCCAACAATTGCCAGCGGATGGCTGTACGTGCGCGGTCCATGCTCACATTCGCTCCTTGCGGGAATAACGGCGCCTTTCCACTGCGGAGAATACCTAGCTTGCCGCAGCGTGTAAACGCCAGTCGTAGCCCGCCCGCTCCGCGGCTGCGTGCGGGAACGGGACTCGCCCCCGGGATCAGCAAAGGAGTTCCCGCGCCAGGGGTACACACGAACCGACTGCCGTTGACCGGCTGGCTGCTGCGCCCTATCTTTCCCAACCCTCCGGCACCGCCGTAGCGTAAGCGTCCTCGCTTGCGCTCTCGGGAGGCCGGGGCGCAGGTTTTGACGCTGCGCTTTCGGCGAGGCCGTATGGTGGGGCAAGCGAGCTTGCGAGCGCGGGCCCACCGTATCAAGAGGCGATGGGCGTTGGGCATTAGGCCCGATGTCCGACCGCTACCTGACGCCTATCGCCCAACACCTATCGCCTTGAACAGGAGTTGCTCTGTGAACGAGACGGCCGATCGGAGGCCGCTGACCTGGCCCGATTTCGCACAGGCAAGCGTCGCGCCGGTCGCCGCGTGGGGCATGCTGCGTGGTCAGCCGGCGGGAGGTTGGGTGGCGGTCCTCGTCGGCCTCTCTTTGTCGCTGATCGCCGTGCTGCCCTGGTATCGGCAGCGATGGCACGAGCGTTGGCAGTCGGCGTGGCGAGCGGCGGCCGACTTTCCCCACGCCCATCCGCGGGTTCCGTTGCCCGCTGCGCTGCTCTTGGTGGTCGTGCCTAGCGTCCTGTTTCTGTTGCTGCGCGACCACGGCGTGCAGTCAGGCGACTCGCGGCCCGTGGTCATGGCCACCGCCAGCCTGGTGCGCACGGGCAACACCGAACTGAGCGAGTTCGTGCCCGTCTATGTGAAGCATCATCTCTTTACTTCCAGCGACGCACCGCCCTATTTCTTTCTCGCCTGCCGGCGCGGCATCTACTCGCACTATCCATCGGGCATGGTGGTGTTTGCCTTGCCGGTGGTGGCGGCCGCCAATGTATGCGGGGCGGATCTCGATGATCCGACCGTCCACGAGCGGCTGGAAAAGCTGACGGCCTCCTGCGTCTCGGCGACGTGCTTGGGACTGTTCTTTTTAATCGCGCTTTGCATCACCGCGCCGCGACCCTCGTACGCGGCAACGCTGCCGCTCGCTATCGGCTCGGTCATGTATTCGACGGTCGGCCAGGCATTGTGGCAGCATGGCGGCGTCATCTTTTGGCTGGAGCTGTTGCTGCTGGTGGAATTCCGTTCGTTCGCGGCGCCGACCGCGAAGACAATCGTTGTTCAAGCGGTGTGCTGCGGCATGATGCTGGCCTGCCGGTTGTCAGCGGGCTTGATTGTGGCCAGTTTCGGCATCTGGCTGTTCATCCGCTCGCCGCGCCGCGCCGCGCTCTTGGCGGGACTTTCGTTCATCGCCGTGTTGCCGTGGGCGGCGCTGAACCACTGGATCTACGGCTCACCGCTGGGGCCGATGGCGGTGCAAGCCAGGGGCACGTTCTGGTCCGTCTCGAACGTGGGAGCCTGGGCCGGCATCTTGTTCAGTCCGACTCACGGCTTGCTGGTCTACCAACCGTGGATTTGGCTCGTGCCTCTGGCTGCGGCATGTAGGGTGGGACTAGCGAGCTTGCGAGCGCCGGCCCACCGCTGGCGACGTCGAATACGGTGGGCCGGCGCTCGCAAGCTCGCTTCTTCCACCCTACGACTGCCGTACGAAGCCCGCGGTTTGCCGGTGGGCTGGCGCTGGTGGGCGGCGAGCGTCATCGCGCTGCACTTGGCGCTGGTCAGCAGTTGGCACTGCTGGTGGGGCGGCTGGTGCTGGGGGTCGCGACTGGCCGCCGAGATCGTGCCGCTGGCGGCGTTGCTTTCGCTTGGACCGCTGACCGCGCTTTGGAACGATCGCCGGGGCCGCCAACTCGTGGTGGCAACGGCACTGGCCAGCGCCCTGTTGCACGTGCCGTCGGTCTACCTGCAACAGCAGCGTTGGTACAGCGATGCCGACGGCGGGCACGAAAGGGCTGCCCTGTGGTGCTGGTCTTCGCCCCCGTTTCTATTCCCTATCCGGCGATAAGTCCTTTCCAGCCAAGGGCTTTCGTCAAACGATCGGCGGAATCCGCCGGTTTGATCGCATTTGCCGAAAAATTTTTTGCCAGCCTATTGACCGCCCGATCTTTTCTGCTACATTCAATGAACCAGACCCACGTCTGGCATAGCCCGGTCCAGGTACCTGCCCCGCCTGCGACCGGGTTTTTTTGTTGCCCTGAAAAAAAGGAACGCCCTCATGCCCGAGCGCAGCAAGCACCAAGAAAAGATCATCAAGAACTACTACCAGAACTACGACGCCATCGCCCTGCAGCGGCTGCAAGAGCAGGTGACGGATCTTTACCTGGCCGAAGGGAAGGCCCGCGGCAAAATGTGGGAACAGATCACCAAGTCGTTGGAAAAGCTCAAGGTGCCCGCCTCGCGCATCAAGCACCTCGTCGAATCCGACGATCCCGCGCTGCTGGCAAAACTGCTCGAAGAACTGCTGGCCAAGTCGTAGTTGTGTGAGATGCTCCTCGTCGATCTCGAGCAGGTGACCCGCAGTTACGGCCACGTCCGCGCCTTGGACGGCGTCAGCTTGCGGCTTCGGCCCGGCACGATCGGCCTGATCGGCAACAATGGCGCCGGCAAATCGACGCTCCTCAAAATCCTGCTGGGGTTGCTGCGGCCCGATTCCGGCAAAGGGACGGTGCTGGGAGTGCCGCTCGAGCACGCCGGCCGTCAGCTGCGCGCGCGCTTGGGCTACATGCCCGAAGCCGCCACGACGGTGGCCACGCTCAAGGGCGTCGAATACGTGGCTTTCTCCGGCGACCTCTACGGCATGCCGCACCGCGATGCGCGGCGCCGCGCGCACGAGGTGCTCGGCTACGTCGGGCTGGGCGAGCTTCGTTATCGCCGGCTCGACGAATACTCCACCGGCAACTTGCAACGCCTGAAACTGGCGGCCGCCTTGGTCCACGATCCGCAGCTCCTGCTGCTCGACGAGCCGACCAACGGGCTGGACCCGGCGGGCCGCCAGGCCATGCTCAAGCTGTTGGAAGACCTGATCGCCGAAACGCAGAAGAGCCTGATTCTCTGCACGCACCTGTTGAGCGACGTGCAGCGGCTTTGCCAGCAGATTGTGGTCATCCATCGCGGCAGCGTGGTCCGCAGCGGTACGATGCAAAGCTTGCGTGCCGATCTGGGCAATCGCTATCAACTCCAATGGCGAGGGCCGGCGGACGCCTTTCTGGCCGGGCTGGCTGCCGGAGGCGTCGAATCGGGCCCCGCCACGGGCAACAAGGTGAATGTGCTCGTGCCGCACGACTGGCGGACCGTCGATTTCTTCCGCGTCGCCGAGCGGGCCGGGGCGGTCATCACGCACCTGAACCTCGATGAAGAGAACCTCGAGCGGCTTTTTCTGCGGATTACGGAGAAGCAATAGCGACCGCCCATGCCCATCGACCTCGCGCGTTATCACGGTTGGCACGGCAGGCTGGGCCCGCCTTGGCGCGGCGTTTGGTCCATGGTCCGCGTGGGCCTGATGCAGGTCTTTCGCCGCAAGTCGTACTGGATCGTGCTGGGCCTGGGACTCGTCCAGTTTCTCGCTTTTTGGGCCGTGATTTGGGTCCTCACCCAATACAAGGAGCTGCCGAGCGAGGCCCGCGAGGGATTGCTGAAAGGGTTTGGCTTCAGCGCCGCGCCGCTGCCCGGCCAGGAAAACGGCTATACCATGTTCATCGAGCGCCAGAGCGTGGTGGTGATGATCTTGCTGACGTTCACCGGCAGCTTGTTGGTGGGCGGCGACTTTCGCAACAATGCGTTGGCCTTTTACCTCTCGCGCTCGATCGAGCGCCGCCATTACATCCTCGGCAAATTGCTGACGGTGGGCGTGTTGGTCTCCCTCTTGACCACGCTGCCGGCGTTGGCGCTGTTCGTCGAGTACGGCATGTTCACCGCGTCGTTCGACTATTGGCGCACGCAGTGGCGGGTGCCGCTGGGCGTGATCTTCTACGGCGGCGTGCTGTCGACCGTGCTCAGCGTGCTGCTGGTCACCGTCTCTTCGTATCTGCAGCGGATGGCCCCGATTGCCATCACCTGGGCGAGCTTGTTTGGCATGTTGCGGGCCATGCGCGGGCTGATGCGAGAAAAGAGCATCTATTGGGGACTGATCGACCCGTGGCGCGACATGCACTACGTCGGGCGACTGGCCTTCGATCAGTTTCGCAACGACCACGAGCGGCGCTTTGCCTATTACGCGGCCGGGCTGCTGGCCGCGGTCTGTGCGATTTGCCTTGTGGCCCTTGCCCGTCGCGTGCGGGCCGTGGAGATCGTCGAGTGAAATCTTTGCGAGGATGTGGTAAGCTTCCAGGAAGTTTTCTCCACCTCCCGCGAACATCGACACTACACTCCTATGAAGAAAGACCGCGTCAACGTCGCCATCGTTGGGCTGGGCTTCGGCGCCGAGTTCATCCCCATTTATCAGCGGCACCCGCATGCCAACATGGTCGCCCTATGCCAACGCTCGGCCGACAAGCTGAACGAGATCGGCAACGCCTTCGGCATCGAAAAGCGATACACGCGGTATGAAGATCTGCTGGCCGACCGCGATGTCGACTTCGTCCACATCAACACGCCGATTCCCGACCACGCCCCGCAGGCCATCGCCGCGCTCAAGGCCGGCAAGCACGTGATGTCAACCGTGCCGATGGCCACCACCATCGAGGACTGCGAGCAGATCGTCAAGCTCGTCCGAAATACCGGGCTGAAGTACATGATGGCCGAAACGGTCGTCTACGCTCGTGAGTTCCTGTTCGTCAAAGAACTCTACGACCGGGGCGAGTTGGGCAAGGTGCAGTTCGTGCAGGCCAGCCACCAGCAAGACATGGACGGTTGGCCTAATTACTGGCCGGGGCTGCCGCCAATGCACTACGCCACGCACTGCGTCGGGCCTTGCCTGGCGTTGACGCGGGCCGAGGCGGAATACGTCTCGTGCTTCGGCTCCGGCACGGTCCGCGAGGAGCTGATACCGAAATACAATTCGCCGTTCGCCGTGGAAACGACGCACATCAAGCTGCGCAACAGCGACCTGACGGCCCGTATCTATCGTTCGTTGTTCGACACCGCCCGGCAATACCGCGAAAGCTTCGACGTGTATGGCACGAAGAAAACCTTCGAGTGGCCGTTGATCGAGGGCGAAGAGCCGGTGATCCACACGGCCAAGAAGCCGGAGCCGGAAATCCCCGAGCGGGTGAAGGTGCCCGACTACGCGCACCTGCTGCCCGAACCGATTCGCCGCTTCACCACCGGCGGCGTCTACGATGCCGGCGAGCATCAGCATCTTTCGTTCGTTCAAGGCGCCGGGCACGGCGGGTCGCATCCGCACTTGGCGCATGAGTTCATCTCGGCGCTGGTGGAAGACCGCGATCCGTATCCCAATGCGGTGCAGTCGGCCAACTGGACGTGCGTCGGCATCTGCGCCCACCAATCGGCATTGAAGGGCGGCGAGATCGTGCGGCTGCCGGGCTTCACCGTGGCATAACGATGCAGAACAACATTGTGTGGCCGTTGAGACGGGCTTATAGATAAGATAAGAGCGAGTTGCCTCATCTGCCCTTGTGAACCGAAAAACGACTCGATGTGCGGACGCTTTACTCTTCGCAGCTCGATGGCCGACGTGGCCCAGGCGTTTGGCGTGACGCCCGAAGCGGCGGCGCCGCCGCTGTTCAATATCGCTCCGACGCAGACGGTGGCGGCCGTACGAGCGGGCACGGGCGGCGAGCGCGAGTTGTGCCAGCTCCGCTGGGGGCTGATTCCCTCCTGGGCCGACGACGCGGCCATCGGCAGCCGCCTGATCAACGCACGCGCGGAAACGGTGGCCACGAAGCCGGCCTTTCGCCAGGCCTTCAAATCGCGCCGCTGCCTGGTGGTGGCCGATGGCTTTTATGAATGGCAAAAGACCGGCCGCCGCAAGCAGCCGTTTTATATTCGTCTCAAAGACGACCGGCCGTTTGGTTTCGCGGGCGTGTGGGAGCGTTGGTCGAAGGCCGGGCAGCCGGTCGAATCGTGTACGATCATCACCACCGAGGCCAACGAGTTGGTTTCGCCGATTCACGACCGCATGCCGGTGATCGTGCCGCCGGAGGCCTACGACCTATGGCTTTCGCCCGACACGGCGGAAATCGAGCGATTGCAATCGCTGTTGCGGCCCTATCGCGCCGGCGAGATGACGGCCTATCCGGTCGGCACGCAGGTGAACGGCCCCTCTTACAGCGCCCCCGACTGCATCCGCCCGCAGGCCGCGGCGGCGCCGACGTTGTTCGATGATTGAGGCTATTTTGCCGGCTCGACGTTTCACGTCACCGGCTTCGCGTTCACGATGCGAATGATGTCGTCGGTGATGTCGATCCCCTTGTGGTACAGGATGGCCTTGTTGAGCTGCTTTTGGATGCCCGCCGGATCATTTTCGTCGAGGGGATCGCCGTTAAATCGCATGACGAGCCCGATGCCGCGGGCGTCGGAATACTTTCCCACTTCAGCCATGATTTCCTGGTAGATCTCCAGGTACATGCGCGCCTCGCGTTCGAAAAAGTCTCGCTTCTGTTCGTTCACCTGCACCTGGATCTCCGCCTGGCGTTTGGCCTGCCGCAGCAGATCCGTCCGTTTCTTAAACTCGACATGCACAGTGAATATCCGTGCCAAGTCGAGCAACCCCACCCTCGTTGTCTGCACGAGACCCGAAGCAGCAGGCTCGCTGGCGGCGCGACACCAGAGGTGTTGCCACGGAGCGGACATAGAGATCACGGCGACCAGCACCAATACGAACAGCGTGTTGCGACGCATGCGAAGTTCCTCCTTGAATGACGGGTTACGAGAGAGATTTGGTTAACAAGCAAAGCGGTTACCTATCGAAGGGCCTGAACGGCTTGCGCTCTTCAGGCTTTTCGTCGAGTTCCGAGGCGGCCTTGTCGAAATCGCGCAGTGCCTTGCTGAGTCCGGTCCGATCGCGCAGGCTATCGAACACCCCGGTCTGGTCGGAGGGCGCGGGCTTTGGCTCGGCGACGGCTTGCTGCTGGCTTCGCAGGGTAGTCAAGATCGCATCTATTTCCGGCTGATTCGGGTCGAGCTTGAGCGATTCGGTGAAGTCTGCGATCGCTTCCGCGTCGTGGCCGCGCCGTTGCTGACACATGCCTCGAAGCGTCCAAAGAGGAGCGTTTTTCGGATCGACTTTGATGCCGGCCGTGCAATCGTCGATCGCCAAGTCGAATTCGTTTCGTTGCCAGCGGGCCCACGATCGGCTGATCAACAGAGTGACGCGATGCGGCTTCAGCTTCAGTGCGGCTGTGTAATCGTCGATGGCACGGTCGAACTGACCTGCCTGATCGTAGGCGAACGCACGCGCAGTGAGTGCGTCGACGTTCGTGGGGTCGGCCGCGAGCACCGCCGAAAAGTCCTCGATTGCGGGGCCGACTTCACCCTTGAAATGATGCGCGTAGCCGCGCGCGACATGTGCATAAACAGCGCTCGCATCGAGGCGCAAGGCCTCCGTAGCATCGTCGATCGCCTTGTCGAACTCCTGCTTGGAATTCCAAAGGCCGGCGCGGCCGGATAGCGCATACACGTTTTTGGGATCAAAACGCAGGGCGTTGTCGAAATCGCTTAGGGCTTCATCGGGGCTTGTGTGCAGGCGGAGCCAGCCGCGCTGCGCGTATGCCGCCGCGGTATCGGGCTGTAATCGGAGGAACTCCGTGAGGTCGACGACGGCGTTGGCAAAATCGCCTTTGTGCCACCAGATTTCGGCCCGCGCACCGTAGGCCGCGGCATTGGCGTGATCCAGCGAAATCGCTTGCGTGTAGTCGGTCGCCGCCTCGTCGTACTTTTGTTTCAGATAATGCACGCGGCCGCGATTCATGTAGGTTGTGGCATCGGAGGGATCCAGACGGACCGACTCGTCAAGATCGGCGAGCGCTTCGTCGAGTTCCCCGCGGAGCGCCCGCACTGCGCCCCGCGCCAAAAAGGCCGTGGCCGACTTCGGATTGAGTCGGATCGCTTCCGCCGCCGCGGCGAACGATTCGTCGTACCGCTTCAGATTACCGCAGGCGGCGGCCCGTCCGGCATGGGCATCCGCTTCGCGCGGATTGAGACGAATCGCCTGATCAAAGTCGGCGAGCGCTTTGTCGTACTCTTGCTTGTTGATCCACGCGAAGCCACGTAGACTCCACAGCGTCGCGTCGCCCGGCAACCTGGAAATCGCGCGGTCGAAGTCGGCGATCGCGCGGTCGAAGTCGCGACGGCGAGCAAAGAGGCGCCCGCGCAGCTTCAGGGCGTATGCGTCGCGCGGGTCCGATTCGATCGCCCGATCAAAGTTTGCAAGCGCATCTTCGTCGCGCTGTTGGTCGCGCGCAATCAGTGCGCGCGCGAGGTAGGCCCGGGCGCAGCGTGGGTCGAGGCGCAGGGCCTCGCTCAGGTCGGCCTGGGCCTTGTCGAAGTCGTCTTTCAGCGTCCAAGCCCGAGCGCGAGAAACGTAAGCGAAGGCACTTTCCGCACGCATGATCTCCGCCGTGAAGTGCTCCAGGGCCTGTTCGTCAGTCACCACGTCGGCGGTTTGCAACCAACCGGCCTCGACTTGCAGCCAATCGCCTTCGACCTGCCGGACGTGCCACCAGACGCCCGCGATCAGGAAGTCGATTGCCGGGGCCTGCGCGTCGGGCCTCTCGCGCAACCGGACGTCGGCTGATTTGGCCAGCAACTTACGATCGCGCCATTCGGCGGGCACGACCGGCTCCGACGGCCCAGTGGCCGGCCCCGGCTCGGCCGAGAAGACCGCACAAGAGAAAAAAAGAACCGCTACGACTGCGGACCCTCCGATGCGCCGCTCGTTCATGAGTCGTGCCTCCTTGCGGGATGAATCGGGCGTCAGCTTACCCCGGAACGCGTGGGCTAGGCAATACCGCGCTGACGTCCTACGCCGTGTGCCTCTGATCGGTTTCGACGACAAACAGAGCCGTAGGTCGGCGTTCCCTACAGCAGCCACGGGGTCCGTGATAGAATCAGGGGCATCCTTTATCGGGCGTCGGTCATGTCGATCTCCTCATCCAATCCATCCGCCTCTTTGCCGGGCTCGGCCTACAAATGGCGCGAGCGGCTGCTGATCGCGGCCGCCGTGGCGCTGGTCGGCTGTCGCTTGCTCTCGGTGCGGCACAGCGTGGCCGCGATGGTCGTGGCCACGTTGATCCTGACCGGCGTTTTCACCTGTTTCGTGCGGGGCTCGGCACGGGGCAGACGGTGGGCGTTTTACGCCGCGCTGCCAATCGCTGTTTCGGCCAATGTAGTGGCCTTGGCGGTTGGCGGGCTGCTGCTGTTCCTGGCCGAAAGCGGCCTGCTGGTGCAAAACCGGCTGGGCATGTACGTCGAGTGGAACCGCGCGTTTGTTTGCCTGCCCATCGCCGCGCTGGTCAACCTGCTGGCCTGGGGATGGCCCGCCGCCAATCGCAGGCTGCGGCTGGCGGCATGGTTGGCGAACAGCTTGCTCTTGCTTTACGCCGGCGGGTACTGGAGCGTCCACGAATCCTATGAGCGGTTCGGCGGCGCGCCGCCGTTTGGCGCCGACCTCGTGGCGGCGTTGGCGGCCGTTTCACTGATGGCGCTGGCCTGGGATCCTGCTTGGTCCACCGCCCGACCCGTGCGCGGCGACACCAGCGCCGCGCCGGTCGCTCGCAGCCGGCGCCGGATGGCGTTGGTGCTCCTTGCCGCCACCGCCATCGGCGCGGCGCTGGTCTCACCGTTTCAGACCGTGATCCGCCGCTGCCGCCTGGAGGCCGCGTTGACCTCGCTGGGATGCGAAGTGACCGACCGTACCCGGCGTTCGGCGCCGTTGCGCATTCGCGAGCTAGCACCCTTGCGGCCCTACGTCACCGAAATCGAAGCCGTCTTCATCCCCAAGGACCGTCTGACTGCCGCCAACTGCCAACAGTTCGCCGAGCTTCTCGGCCAGGTGACGATGCTGGACGAAATCGAAGCGGCGTCGGTGCCAAAAGGTTGCGAAACGCTGCTCAGCCGGCTGGGGCCGGGTTCGTTCGTGCAGTATCTGTCGCTCAGCGGCGCGGGAGTACACGACGACGTACTGGCCATTGCCGGCGGCTTTCCGCGACTGCGAACGGCTGCCTTCACCGACGCGACGATTACCGACGCCGGCGTGGCGAAGCTCGCGGGTTCGCCCTGGTTGGAGACGCTGGTGCTACGCAATACGCCCCTCGACGGCTCCGGCCTCGCTGCTCTTACGTCGCTGCCGAGTTTGACGCAACTCGACCTGTCGGGCACGCACGTCGGCGACGACCAGGTCGCCGTTTTGCAGCGGTTTGCTCGGCTGACGGACCTCGATCTGAGCAACACACGCGTGACCGCTGCAGGGGTGCGAAAGCTGCAACAGGCTTTGCCGCAGTGCGAGATCAAGTGGTCGCCTTGATTCGGCCTTTACCTTTTTCGCCGCTTTGCGACAATCTTCACTCCCGGCGGCACGAATCTTATTCTACCAACCAGCGTCTCATGGACGGCCCTTATTCAGGCATCGACGGGTTTTTAGGTACGCGGGCATCGCTGATGCTCGACGTGGTCGTGGTGGCCATGGTGGGCGTGCTCATGCTGCTGGGGCTGAGCATCTACCTGGTGCGATACCGGGCCCGCTATGTTTGGCACAAACGGCTGCAGCTTCTGCTCGTCGCGGCGCTGTTGGTCGTCGTGGCGCTGTTCGAAGCGGACATGCGCATCAACGGCTGGCGTGCAAGGGCCGAAAGCTCGCCCTATTACGACAGCCTGGTCATGCCCGCACTCACGCTGCACCTGACGTTTTCCGTCAGCACCTGCTTGCTCTGGGGCTGGGTGACGGTGGGGGCGCTGCGAAAGTTCGACCGTCCTCCTCAACCGGGCCCGCACAGCTTCAGCCATCGCTGGTGGGGCCGAGTGGCGGCACTCGACATGCTCTGCACGGCGGTCAGCGGCTGGGCCTTTTATTGGCTGGCCTTTGCGGCGACGGCGGTGCGCTGACCGCGGCCCGAAAACGTCCGCCGCTTTCATACCACCCCTGCCGCGTAAACCGGCAGCGGTGTACGTCGAGCAAGAAGCTGAGAGCGCGGCCGTCGCCTTTCTCCAACGACACCACCACCAGCCGGTTCGTCAGCGGTTGGGGGTGGAAGAATCCAAGGCCGCGCTCGGAAAGGTGTTTGCCCACGACCGTGATCGGCGGCCCCGACGTCGTCTCGCCGTCGGACTCCATCGGCCACAGCGTGATCAACCGAGGGTAAGGATAGCGCTGCTCCTGGCGGCGCTCGACGAACCGGCCGCCAGGGTAGATCGCGCCCAAAACCTTCCAGACCTGCGAGCGCACAAGGTCGTCGCCGGTTTGGAGTTGCAGTTCAAATGCAGGGAATACGTCCGGCTCGCAAGCAAGCGCAGTCATAATGTCGAATCACAGATGTAGTGAAGGCTGAAACAGCCGGTGACGTGTGGCCGCACCAGGAGGATGGGCTTCCTGGCCCGTCTTCATTCCAGACGGCCTGGGAAGGCCATCCTCCGTCAGCGTGCGGCCATACTGGATATTTACGTCACAAACCGGGCCAGGGCAAATCGAAAGCGCTTGCAAGCCGCGGCGGCAGCGACTTAAATGCCATGACCGGCACTGACATACGCACGCGCCTCAGCCTCCCCATAAGGATAACCCCATGATTCGCACCCTGACGATCGGTTTGTTCGCGACACTGGCCCTCGGTTTCAACGTCTCTCGCGCCGCCGAGCCATCGGCCGCCGGCAAAGGCCAAAAGCTGCGCTTCTACGTCGGCAGCTATGCCGAAGCGAAAAGCGAAGCCATTCACCTGGTCGAGCTCGACCGCGAAAACGGTAAGCTGACCAAGATCGGCGGTACGTCGGGCGTGCAGAATCCATCGTTCCTGGCCATCCATCCCAACCAGCGTTTCCTGTATTCGGTTTGTGAAGTGGCTGAAATCGACGGCCAGCGAAGCGGCGCCATCGCGGCCTTCGCCATCGAACCCGCCGACGGAAGCCTGAAAGCGTTGAACCGCGAATCGTCGGGCGGCCAGGGACCGTGCCATCTCGTCGTCGACAAGGCCGGCAAGAACGTGCTGGCGGCCAACTACGGCGGCGGCAGCGTCTGCTGTCTGCCCATCGACGGCGATGGACGGCTGTCAAAGGCCAGCGCGGTCATCCAGCATCACGGCAAGTCGGTCAATCCGGGCCGCCAGGAGGCGCCCCACGCGCATTCGGTCAACCTCGATCCGGCCAACCACTTCGCTTTCGTGGCCGACCTGGGGCTCGACGAAGTGCTCGTCTACCGCTTCGATGCCGGCAAAGGCAGCCTGCGGGCCAACGAGCCGCCGGCGGCAAAGGTGAAGCCCGGTTCCGGGCCGCGGCACTTTGTTTTTCATCCCAGCGGCCGCTTTGCCTACGTCATCAACGAGCTCGCCTCGACCATCACCGCCTTCGGCTACGACGATGCCAAGGGCGTGCTCACCGAAGTGCAGACGATCGGCACCTTGCCCGATGGGTTCAAGGGCGAAAACTGGACGGCCGAGGTGCAGGTCCACCCATCGGGCAAATTCGTCTACGGCTCGAACCGCGGGCACAACAGCATCGCGGCCTTCGCCGTCGACGCCGAGACGGGGCGTCTGACGCCGATCGGCCACGAATCGTCCGGCGGCAAGACGCCGCGGAACTTCGGCATCGACCCTTCGGGCAGCTTCTTGCTGGCCGCCAATCAGGATTCCGACAACATCGCGGTGCTGGCGATCGACACCGCGACGGGCAAACTCAACTCGACCGGCCAGGAGATCAAGGTCTCCAAGCCGGTGTGCGTCAAGTTCGTTGCCTGGTAGTTCGCTGCCAAATAGGCAGCTAGACACCAGCGGCGAGCTGTGAAAAAATGAACAATATTGAACGGGCGCTGCACAATCGGTTCCGACCGTGATAGGGCCGACGGATGCCGATGACGCCAAGCCAGGCAGCAGAGAAAGTTCGCCGCGGTCAAGGTCCGCGAGGGTTGAGGGTTGGAACGTATGACGATTCCGCTGGATGCGAAAGAGCGCTTCGAGGCAGTGCTGCGGGAGGAAGACCTGGCCGACCGCTCGGTCTTCGACGCACCGGGTTTCTTTGACGAGCTGCCTCTCTATTCTCGATATCGGCAGGTCTCGTTTCTCGGCCGCTATGGCAACGTCAACGAGTTGCTGCTTGAGCTGTCGCTTGGCTACCTCCAGTCAATCGTCGAGCGGCGGCGATCGAACGCGGCGTGCTTTGCGGCGATTACGGTGCTGGACCACCACGATGCCGAGTTTTTGGTGCCGCATATTTTTCTTTGCAATGGCTGGCTCAACAGACGCCTCAAAAGGCTTCGACTCAGGCCGCCCACGTCGTCGTTTGCCAAATCGGTCGGGCAATTCCTCCGTAGAACGCATTTCTCATCAGAATTCGCCGCCGCACAAGACAGAATTACGCCACCCGGCGACGTGCGAGTCTTCCTCGCGCACCGACACGCGCCAGGCAAGCATATCGTGGCCTTGGCATCGCTGGTTCAGATGCTGGCAGCCGCGTCACGCGTGGCGAGTGTTGACTAAAAAATGAATTCGCCTATCATCCAAGCATCTGAGCTTGTCCGCGAAGGGCATAGCGATCAAGGCGGCGCTGACAGCCCCAAACTGCTCGCAGTTCGGGGCTGTTTTCATTTGGTCCCGGCCGACGTCTCGCAAGTGGAAGTCGCGGATGGCGCAAGTATTTCACCCCAGCATGAACACCTTCAGCAAGGCGACCATTTTTGGCGCCTTGTTCGTGCTGGTTGCGCTGGCCTTTCTGGCCGACCGCATCGAGCGATCGCCCTATGTCACCGAAGTCGACGTGTTCCGCGAGCAACCCGTGCCCTTCAGCCACGAACATCACGTCAGCGGCCTGGGCATCGACTGCCGATATTGCCACACCACGGTCGAAACGTCGGCCTTTGCGGGGCTGCCGGCCACGGAAATCTGCATGAGCTGCCATTCGCAGATATGGAAAGACAGCCCGATGCTGGAGCCGGTGCGCGAGAGCTTTCGCACCGGCAAGCCGCTGCGTTGGACGCGCGTGCATGATTTGCCCGACTTCGTCTATTTCAACCACAGCATCCACATTTCCAAGGGCATCGGCTGCGAAAGCTGTCATGGCCGCGTCGATCAGATGCCGCTGATGCGGCGGGCCGCGTCGCTGCAAATGGCCTGGTGCCTCGATTGTCACGAGCGGCCCGAAGGCGCCATCCGGCCGCGGGGCGATGTGTTTCACTTCGGCAAAGACGCGCATCCCGTGTCGCACGAGGACGCCGTGCGGTTGATGAAGGAGCATGGCGTCGAAACCGAACAACTCCTCGATTGCTGGACCTGCCACCGATGAATGAACCCAACTACGATTGGCAGGCGATTCGTTCGCGGCTGGCTGCCGCCAGCGGCCGCGAATATTGGCGCAGCTTCGAGCAGCTCGCCGACACCGCCGAGTTCCAGGACTATCTGAAGCACGAGTTTCCGCGGCAGGCCGGCGAGTGGATGGACGCCGTCGGCCGACGACATTTTCTCAAGCTGATGGCGGCCTCGCTGGGACTGGCCGGCTCGATGGGTTGCCTCCGCCAGCCGGAGGAAAAGATTGTCCCCTACGTGCATCAGCCCGAAGAGATCGTGCCCGGCAAACCGCTCTTTTTTGCCACGGCCACGACGCTGGGCGGCTACGCCACGGGCATCCTGGTCGAAAGCCAGATGGGCCGGCCGACGAAGATCGAAGGCAACCCCGAGCACCCGGCCAGCCTGGGAGCGACCGACGCCTTTACGCAAGCGGCCATCCTTACGCTCTACGATCCCGATCGTTCGCAGACCGTGATGCACCGCGAGCGGATCGCCACCTGGGACAATTTTTTGACGGCCATCGCCGAAGAATTGCCGGCGCTGAAGGCCCGCCAAGGCCGCGGGCTGCGGATCCTCACCGAGACCGTCACGTCGCCGACGCTGGCCAACCAGTTGCAGTCGCTGTTGGAGGCCATGCCCGAAGCGCGCTGGCACCAGTATGACCCCTGCGGTCGCGACAACGTGCGGGCAGGCGCCAAACTGGCTTTCGGCGAATATGTCGACACGATTTATCGCTTCGATCGGGCCGACGCGATCGTGTCGCTCGACGCCGACTTTCTTTGGGGCATGCCGGGCAGCGTGCGCTACGCCCGTGAGTTCATTGATCGTCGCCGCGTGGTCAGCAACGGACCCAAAATGAACCGGCTGTTCGCGGTGGAAAGCACGCCGGGACTGACGGGCGCCATGGCCGATCACCGCCTGCCGATCGCGCCGTCGGAGGTGGAAGCGTTGGCCCGCGCCCTCGCCGGCCGCTTGGGCGTCGAACTCTCGGCCGGCGGCGCCGACGTGCCGGCGGGCGTCACGGAAACGTGGCTGAATGCGATTGTTTCCGACCTGAAAGCACATCGCGGCGCCAGCATCGTCATCGCCGGCGAGGCCCAGCCGCCGGTCGTTCATGCGCTGGCACACGCCATCAACCGGCAGCTTGAGAACGTCGGCAAGACCGTCGAGTATATCGAGCCGGTCGAAGCGCGTGCCGAAGACCATTTGGCGTCGCTCAAGACCCTGGTCGATGATATGGCGGCCGGCGACGTCGAGCTGCTGCTGATCCTCGACGGCAATCCGGTCTACAACAGCCCGGCCGCGTTCGACTTCGCCGCGCAGCTTGCCAACGTCAAACTCGCGGTCCACCTCTCGCAGCACTACGACGAGACGTCGTTTCTCTGCCATTGGCACATTCCGGCCGCCCACTTTTTGGAAAGCTGGGGCGACGCTCGCGCCTTTGATGGCACGGCTTCGATCGTGCAGCCGCTGATCGCGCCGCTCTATGGCGGCCGCACGGCCCACGAATTGCTCTCGGTCTTGCACGGTCGCGCCGACCAGTCGCCGTTCGAGACCGTGCAGCAATACTGGCAAAAGCGGGTGGGTGGCGACGACTTCGGCCGCGTGTGGCGCAAGGCGGTCCACGACGGAATCGTGCCCGATACCAAAGCCGAAACGCGCGACGTCGAGCTTTCGTTCGATGGTCGCGACCCGCGGGCCGACGAACAGCCGGCAGGCGAAGGATTGTTGGAAATCGTATTCCCTCCCGATCCGACCGTCTGGGACGGCCGCTTTGCCAACAACGGCTGGCTGCAAGAGCTTCCCAAACCGCTCACCAAGCTCACCTGGGACAACGCCGCTTATCTCAGCCCGCAAATGGCCGAAAACGAGCAGCTTGCCAATGGCGACATGGTCGAGCTGACCGTCTCCGATCGCAAGCTGGAGGTGCCCGTCTGGATTGTGCCGGGGCATGCCGACGGCGTCGTCAGCCTGTCGCTCGGCTACGGCCGAACGCGCTGCGGCCGGGTGGGCACGGACATCGGCTTCAACGCCTATCAGATCCGGCCGGCCACCGGAAAATGGTTTGCCAAAGGCGTGCAGCTCAAGAAGACGGGCGAGCGTTACAAGCTGGTTGTCACGCAGGACCACCATAGCATGGAGGGCCGCGACGTGGTGCAGTTCGGCACGCTCGACGAGTATCAGCGCGACGAGAACTTCTTGCTCGCCGGCCACCCCAGCGAGAGCCGTAAAGAAAGCCACGAGCCGTTCAACTTGCCCTCGCTCTATCCCGACGAGAAGAGCGACTTCCCCGAACGCAAAGAAAGCGACAACGCCTGGGGGATGGTGATCGATCAGACCGCTTGCATCGGCTGCAATGCCTGCGTGATCGCCTGCCAGGCCGAGAACAACACGCCCATCGTCGGCAAGGAGCAGGTCTCGCACGGGCGAGAAATGCAATGGCTGCGGATCGACCGCTATTACGTGGGCGGCATCGACAACCCCGACACCTATTTTCAGCCCATGCTCTGCATGCACTGCGAGAAGGCGCCGTGCGAGCTGGTTTGCCCGGTGGGGGCGACGGTCCACAGCAGCGAGGGCCTGAACCAAATGATCTACAACCGCTGCGTGGGCACGCGGTATTGCTCGAACAATTGCCCGTACAAGGTGCGGCGGTTCAACTTCTTGAACTACGAGGCGTTCATCAACTACGACACCGAACCGCAACTCGCCATGCTTCGCAACCCGGACGTTACGGTCCGCAGCCGCGGCGTGATGGAGAAGTGCAGTTTTTGCGTGCAGCGCATTCAGGAAGCGAAAATCGAGGCCCACAAGGAAAACCGCGCGATCACCGACCGCGACATTCAAACGGCCTGCCAGCAGGCGTGCCCGACGAGGGCCATCGTGTTCGGCAACTTGAACAACCCGCAGAGCGAGGTCGCGCGGCTCAAAAAGTCGCCGCTGAACTACGGCGTGCTGGCCGAGTTGAACACCCGGCCGCGGACCACGTATTTGGCCCGTTTGCGGAACCCGCATCCGGATCTGGTGGCGGAAGAGACCGGCGACACGCCGCCGCTCGATCCGCGCGACCGCCAGATCGACGATTGGCTGGAGAAGCTGAAAGGGAAGGAAGCGTGAGCGACGAAGCGGCCACAGTTTCGAGCGGCGCACGAATCGGCGGTCTGCCGGTGATCGAGCCGGGCCACACCTACGGCTCGGTCACCGACAAGATCAGCTCGATCGTGCAAACGCGGCAGCCCAAGAGCTGGTGGGTCGGCTTCGCCGTCGGCTTCACCATGCTGATGCTCTTCCTCTATACCACCACCTATTTGCTGGCCACCGGCATCGGCATCTGGGGCAACAACATTCCCACGGCCTGGGCTTTCCCGATCATCAACTTCGTATGGTGGATCGGCATCGGGCACGCGGGCACGTTCATCTCCGCCATTTTGCTGCTGCTGAAACAGGAGTGGCGGACGAGCATCAACCGTTTCGCCGAGGCCATGACGCTGTTCGCCGTGGCCTGCGCGGGGCTGTTCCCGCTGTTGCACTTGGGGCGGCCGTGGGTCTTTTATTGGCTGCTGCCGTATCCGAACACGATGGACCTCTGGCCGCAGTTTCGCAGCCCCTTGGTGTGGGACGTGTTCGCCGTTTCGACCTACGCCACCGTCTCGCTTCTCTTCTGGTACGCCGGGCTGATCCCCGACATGGCCACGCTGCGCGACCGGACTCACAACCGCTTCGCCCAGATCGTCTACGGCATGTTGGCCATGGGCTGGCGCAACAGTGCCCGGCATTGGCACCGTTATCAGATGGCCTATCTGCTGCTGGCCGGGCTGGCCACGCCGCTGGTGCTGTCGGTGCACAGCATCGTGGGCATGGACTTCGCCGTGGCGATCGTGCCCGGCTGGCACAGCACGATCTTTCCGCCCTACTTCGTAGCGGGGGCGATCTTTTCGGGCTTCGCGATGGTCGTCACGCTCACGGTCCCGCTGCGTTGGATTTACGGCCTGCACGATTTCGTGACGCTCAAGCATCTCGACAACATGGCCAAGGTGATGCTGGCGACGGGGAGCATGGTGGGCTACGGCTATTTCTGCGAGGTGTTCTATGCCTATTACAGCGGCAATCCCTTCGAGCGTTACATCACGGTCGATCGCATGCTGGGCGGCTATGCCTGGAGTTACTGGACGATTATTACCTGCAACGCGTTGGTGCCGCAGCTTTTCTGGATCCGCGGGGTCCGCCGCAACGTGATCTGGCTGTTCATTCTCTCCCTCGTGACGCAGACGGGCATGTGGTTGGAGCGGTTCGTGATCATCGTCACGAGTCTGCACCGCGACTTCCTGCCGTCGGCCTGGCGGATGTACTACCCCACCGTGTGGGACATCACGGAGTTTCTTGGATCGATCGGTTTGTTCCTGACGTTGTTTTTCTTATTCATCCGCTTCCTGCCGATGATTTCTATATATGAGTTACGTGAATTAGTGAGTGAGACAAGCGAATGAGGCGTCAGGCAACAGGTTTCAGGCGTCAGGCACCGAGACCTGACGCCTGACGCCTGACGCCTGACGCCTCACACTGACGCCTATGGAATTACACGACGACATCTACGGCCTGATGGCTGAATTCGAGACGGGCGACGCTCTGCTCGATGCGGCCCAGCGCGCCTATGAAGCCGGCTATCGGCGGATGGACGGATTCTCGCCGTTTCCTCTGCACGGACTGTCGGAGGCGCTCGGCTTTCGTCGTACGCGGCTGCCGTTGGTGACGCTGATCGGCGGACTGCTCGGTGGCGGCAGCGCTTATTTCATGCTCTGGTATGCCTGCGTGATCAGTTACCCGATCAACGTCGGAGGCCGACCGCTGCATAGTTGGCCCGCCTTCTTCCCAATCACCTTCGAGTTGTCGGTGCTCGGCGCGTCGTTCGCCGCGCTGTTCGGCATGCTGGCTTTGAACGGTTTGCCGCGGCCGTATCACCCGGTGTTCAACGTGCCCGAATTCGTGCGTGCCAGCCGCGACCGTTTCTTTCTGGTGATCGAAGCCCGCGACCCGGTGTTCCACCTCGGCGACACCCGGCAGTTCTTGGAAAGCCTGAAGCCGGAGAAAGTGTTCGAGGTGCTGCCATGACGGTACGATTTGCAATTTGCCATTTCCTCCTCGGTCTCTGCGCTTTGGCCGCGCCCGGCTGCGATATGCTCGACATGTACGATGAACCACGTTTCGAGCCGCTGGAGGCGAGTACCTTCTTCGACGACGGCACATCGGCCCGGCCGCTTGTGGCCGGCACGGTCGCCCGTGGCGACCTGCGCGAAGATGAGGCGTTCTATTCCGGCAAGGTCGACGGCAAATACGTCACCGAGCTGCCGGTGGATGTCGACCGCGAGCTGCTGTTACGCGGACAGCAGCGATTCAATATCTATTGTTCGCCCTGCCACGGCCGCGTGGGCGACGGCCGGGGGATGATCGTGCGACGCGGCTTTCGCCAGCCGCCGTCGTTCGTCAGCACCGACCGGCTGATCGACTCGCCGGTGGGCCACTTCTACGACGTGATCACGAACGGCTTCGGCGCGATGCCCAGCTATGCCAGCCGCGTCGAGCCGCGCGACCGTTGGGCGATCGTCGCCTACATTCGCGCCTTGCAGCGCAGCCAGAACGGCGCCGTCGACGACGTGCCGGCCGACCTGCGCGACAAGATTGCCGAATCGGACGCCGTCCAAGCGCAAGAGCGCGAGAAGCGCGAAGCGGCCGAGCGACTCGACAGCCAGCGTCAACAGAAGCTGGAACGCGACATCCGCGAGCACCGCCGTTCGCCGGAAGAAGGCGAGCGCAAGCATCGCGAGATCGAACGCGAAAAACGAGAAGAGCGGAATGACAAGCAGTCGACGCGGGCTTCCGCAGAGAACGCCCTCTGTGGCGTTGCTAGGGTGACAAAACGTTTGCCACCAGCTTTAGCTGGTGGAGGTCGGGCGGAAACAAACCTATTTCCTCGAGCCGGCTTTAGCCGGGCTTCTCGACCGACCGCGGCCTCGCTCCGCGGAGCGCGGCGCTCCGTCCCTGAGGGACGGCGGAGTTTAGCCGTGGGTGCCAACCCACGGTTCACGGGTCGCTCAATTCTCGTAAGCCGCGTAGCGGCGGCGGAGAATAGGGCCGACTCTTCCGCCGCCGCTACGCGGCTTTCGCTGACCGTACAACAGCTTCCCGTGGGTTGGCACCCACGGCTAAACTCCGTGGCCGCTTCGCGGCCTGGATCTGAGCACAACCAGCGCGCTCATGAAGACCAAGCCACCGCCGTACCCACAAAACCCGCGCTGACGCTGGTGGCAAACGCGTCCCAATCGGAGGCACGCGCATGACCTCCGCAGATCGCAATGCACTCTTGCGCCGCGTGGGCGTTGTCTCGCTGCTGGTCGGCGTCGTCGGCGCCGTGGTCACCGGTCTCGGCTACGACGGCGGCTCCAAGGCGTTTTTAGGCGCCTATCTGGTCGCTTTCCTTTTCTGGTTGGGAATTTCGCTCGGCTCGATGATCGTCTGCATGTTGCACGGCGTGACGGGCGGCGGCTGGGGACTGGCCGTGCGACGCATCGCCGAAGCCGGCTATGCCACGCTGCCGCTCATGGCCCTCTCGTTTGTGCCCGTCGCCATGAACGTCCGCACGCTCTATGAATGGGCCGGTCCGTCGCAAGTGGCGGCCGACGAGAACCTGCAGAAAAAAGCGCATTGGCTGAATGTCGAAGGGTATGAAACACGGGCGGCGATTTACTTCGCCCTTTGGATCGTCACCGCATTGCTGCTCAACGTGTTTTCGCCGAACGAAGACGCCGATTCCGAATCGCCGCGAAATCTCTGGATGCAGCGCGTGAGCGGGGCCGGGCTGATCCTCTACGGTTTCAGCATGACCTTGGCGGCCGTCGATTGGGTCATGTCGCTGGAACCGCACTGGTTTTCGTCGATGTACGGCGTCATCTACTGGGGAGGGCAAGCGCTGGCCGGCATGTCGTTTTGCGTGCTGGTGATGAGCTTGCTGGAAAGCTATCCGCCGTTCAACCGCACGGTACACACCTCGCGGCGGCACGACTTGGGCAACCTGCTGTTGGCAATGGTCATGTTCTGGTCGTACGCCTCGTTCATGCAGTATCTCATTATCTGGTCGGGCAACCTGCCGGAGGAAAACGTCTGGTACTTGAACCGCTCGGTGGGCGGCTACGAGCTGGTGGTGCTGGTGCTGATGGGCTTTCATTTCGCGGTTCCCTTTGCACTGTTGCTCTCGCGCGACATCAAGCAGCGGCAGCGGCGGCTGATGTGGGTGGTGGCCTGGCTGCTGGCGATGCGGCTGGTCGATTGGTATTGGTTGGCCATGCCCGGCGTGTTTCCCAAGCGACTCACTGTGCCCTGGCAGTTGCCGGCGGCGCTGGCGGCGATCGGCGGTTTTTGGCTGGCGATCTTCGCCTGGCGGCTGGCGGCCCGTGCGGACCTGCCGATCTACGACCCCGAACTGACGGAGGGCGCCGATGAGCGAACAGCCCACTCCTAGCGCGGAATCGTTGCAGGCCAAGCACGAGACGAGCGACGTGCATAGCAAACCGCTGATGCTCTCGGCGTTGGGGCTGGCGGCGGCCGTGGCGCTGGTCTGCCTGTTTTTGATCTGGTTTTTCGACCGGCTGGAAGGCTGGGCCCATCGCCGCGATCCGCGGCTCAGCCCGCTCGTCGGCAGCCAGGCCGCTCCCTCGCCGCGGCTGCAAGAAAATCCCGCCGGTGATCTCAAACGGATGCGCGCGGCCGAAGATCAGGCGCTTTACAGCTACCGCTGGATCGACAAGGAGCGCGGCGTCGTGCAGTTGCCGGTCGAGCGGGCGATGGAGCTTTTGCTCAAAGAAGGGCTGCCCAAGACGAAGGCGGAAGTCCCGCGCGCTGAGACGTCGGACGAGAAGGAGGCCTCGCAATGAGCGGAAATTGCAAATTGCAAATTGCAAATTGCAAATTGGCGATTGATATGCGCCGGTGCGCTTCCGCGCTGGGCGTCGAAGAGGGCGCGTGGCTGCGCTGCGTCGGGTGGGGCCAGCGAGCTTGCGAGCGCCGGCCCACCGCTAGCGATGTCGTTCATGGTGGGCCGGCGCTCGCAAGCTCGCTGG
>DATLUO010000163.1 GCA_035533075.1 Pirellulales bacterium
TGACTTCCGTCGAACGATAGGCTTTGCTCTTGCTCACGGGGACGACCTCCTAAAAACAGGGTTTGGGGTTGGTTAAAACAATAACTCAACCTTAACCCTTTCGAGGCGTCCCCGCTCTTTACCCCTCTATAGCCAACTACGCTGATTCGAATGTGCTGAAGCTCGATGTCATTTATGAAGACAATCACCTGCTGGTCGTCAACAAGCCGGCCGGAATTGCCACCCAAGGCGCCGAGGCGCACCAATCCAGCCTGCTGACGCTGGCCAAACAGTATATCAAGCAAAAGTACCGCAAGCCGGGCAAGGTTTATCTCGGCACGGTCAGCCGCCTCGACGCCGCGGTGTCGGGCGTGGTGGTGTTCGCGCGCACGTCCAAGGCGGCCGCCCGGCTGAGCGAACAGTTTCGAGAGCAGACCGTCAAAAAGCTCTACTGGGCGGTGGTGTCGGGCAATCCGGCCGAGAGCGACACGTGCGTCGATTGGCTCGCCAAGGACGAGCCGCGGCAACGGATGCGGGTGGTCGAGCCGGGCACGGCCGGCGCCCAGCTTGCCCGGCTGACGTATCGCCGTCTGCGGCGCCTGGCGGCCGGCTGGCTGCTGGAAATTACCCTTGAGAGCGGCCGAAAGCACCAGATTCGCGTGCAGCTTGCCGGCCGGCGGTTGCCGGTGGTGGGCGACCGCAAGTACGGCAGCGGCGAAACTTTTTCGCAGGGGATTGCCCTCCACGCTCGTATGCTACAATTAGTGCATCCCACGCGCGACGAGGCCATGATCTGGAAGGCCGAGCCTCCGGCGGCATGGAGCGCGTTGGGACTGAAACCTTGACGATGGCCTCATCTTGGAAGCAGGGCGGAACTTTCCGGCTTCCGCAGGGGTTTTGAATACGCGACACGCGGCCTCGCGCCGCGGTTTGTCGGCAGACGCGGCCCTCGGCCGCGTTGCAGCGGCAAGACGCCCGCCGTTGTCAAGGTATATCCTTGGAAAAAGCAGATCGCCGTGTTAATGTGGAGGTGCGGTGCGTCGCGGAATTCGTGAGAATTCCGGGGCCTTGTAAGATTCTGGAGCCTGATCCGTCTCGTGTCGAAGTCGATTTTCCAACAATCTGCCATTGCCAGCGGACTGCTGACCCGTCAGGAGTTGGACGAAGCCATTGCGCTGGCCAGCGCCGAGCGGCATAAGAGCGGGGCTGTCAGCGACGAACGGCTGGCCAAGAAGCTGATCGACTTGGGCAAGATCAACCGCTGGCAGGCCCAGGAATTGGGCCGGGGCCGGATCAAGTTCACGCTCGGCGCCTACCACCTGATCGACTCGCTCGGCAAGGGCGGCATGGGCGAGGTCTATAAAGCGGAGCACTCGGTGATGGGGCGCATGGTCGCCGTCAAAGTGCTGCCGCCGCACAAGACCACGCCCGAATCCGTCGCCAGCTTCATTCGCGAGATACGCACCCAGGCCCAGCTCGACCACGAAAACCTGGTGCGCGCCTACGATGCCGGCCACGACCTCAACGTCCACTTCCTGGTTACCGAATACGTTCCGGGCAACAACTTGCGGAACTTGATCCGTCGCGAAGGCCGGCTGAGCATGCAGTCGGCGGCGTCGATCATTTCGCAGGGCGCGCGGGGGCTGGCCTACGCCCACAGCCGCGGCCTGATTCACCGCGACGTCAAGCCCGGCAATTTGTTGGTCACGAACGACGGGCACACCAAGGTTTCCGATCTAGGTTTGTCGGGCTACTTCAATGATCCGGAGCAGACCGACATTCACGGCGGCAAAGTGGTCGGCACGGCCGACTATCTGGCGCCCGAGCAGATCACCGCTCCGGAGCGGCCCACGCCGGTGAGCGACATCTACGCCTTGGGTTGCACGATGTACTACGCCGTCACGGGCAAGGTGCCGTTTCCCGGCGGCACGCCCCGCGAGAAGGCGCGCAAACACTGCCACGAATACCCGCTCGACCCGCGTCGGCTGAATTCCGAACTCAGCGACGAATTTGTGGAAGTCATCGCCGACATGATGGCCAAGGCGCCGGAAGAGCGGATTCCCACGGCCAATGACGTCATGGCCCGCCTGGCTCCGTGGGTGGAAGGCACGATGGAGCCGCGCCGCGAGGCGGCCCTGGCGGCTCCGGTGCAGTTGAGCTATTCTCCGCCCCGCCCGGTGCCCACGCTCAGCGACACCACGCCGATTTTCGTCTCGCCGCCGGCCGAAGACCCCAGCCAGGTCGAGAGTCCCAGCCAGCTTTCGCTGGGCACCCAGCCGGTCGGCATGGCGAGCCAAGAGACCGTGCCGATGTATCCGCTGGAGCCGAGCATCTGGCAATCGCAGTTTGGCGACATCTCGCCGTTGGTAAAGATACTGATCGGCGTGGGCATGATCACGGCCATCGGCACGATTCTGGCGGTCGTCATCGGCCTGATCTACGCGGCGGCCACTTCGCCGTAAGCGGTCTCGACCAGCCATATCGGCTGCACCTTGGAGGTAAGGTGGGGCCAGCGAGCTTGCGAGCGCCGGCCCACCGTGTTGGACGTAGACCATCGCCAAAGCCAATCAACGTTTAGGAACCCTGCCGCGCGAGTTCCGCCGCCCATTGCGAATCGGCGTCGTCGAGACGTGCCGGCGAAGGAGCAGTGTAGTCCACGTCGTTGTCGTAACCGCCCCGCTCGTAGGTTTCCTCAAAAACGGCCCCCAGCTCCAGGGCGACATCAGGGTCGCCCGGCAGCAAGGGGATGGCAATTGTCGGCAATGGCTGGCGGACGCCCCAGGGAACGATCTGGCACATGGGCCGTTGGTCGGCCCTCGAAACGAAGGCGTAATAGCGTGCGGGCGGCAGGGGTTTCGCCAAGGGCAGTCGCTGCCCGCCAATCAATAGGTCCAGTTCCACCAGATGCACCGGCTGACAGAGAATCGCGTTGCGCTTTGCCAGATAATCGCCCCGGCCCTGACCGGTCTTGTTCGTCGGCGAAAGCAATTCAATGATTCCGACGAGCGAACGTTCGGGCCGATGATAAATCTGAACGTAGGTTTCACGCGATTGCCCGAAATCGCCTGTCATGTCAAACAGCAGGGTTCGCTCGTTGATGCGAGCGTGGTAACCGCGGGGCAGCCGCTGTCGAATTTGGTGCCGCAAGCAGCTTATGAATTCCGAATGGAAATCGGGCCATACGCCCGGATCTTCCAGATACGGATTCACTCCTGGAAAGGGATTAGGCATTGTCATTGCTCAGCGTGGAAGGGCAGACCATTCTAATCGGCCGCGACTCTTGCATCCACCGTCCCTTGCGCGCTGCGCGGATCGAGCTGCCGCATGAGTCTTGTGTTCGCCGGCACCCATCGTAAAATGTTGATGCGTGTTGAACACTGCCCCGCCATATAAGGAGTCACCCGCCATGTCGCGATCCAGCCGCCGCCATTTTCTCAAAACCTCGCTCGCCGCCGCCGGTGCCGCGGGAGTTGCCACCTTCGCCGGTACCCAAGCATCGGCCAAAGCGCGGGGTGCCAACGACGCCATCCGCGTCGGCATCGCAGGACTCAACGGACGCGGCGGCGAACACTTGAAACAGTTTGCTTCGCTCCCCGGCGTGGAAATCACCTATTTGATCGATCCCGATCAAAAGGTGCTCGAGCGCCGCGTGAAGGAAGTCGAGTCGCTCACCGGCCGCAAGCCGCAGGCAATCCAGGACGTTCGCAAGGCGCTGGACGACAAAGAACTCGACGTGATCACCGTCGCCACACCGAACCACTGGCACTCGCTGATCGCCATCTGGGCCTGCCAGGCGGGCAAAGACGTGTACGTCGAAAAGCCGTGCAGCCACAACGTTCACGAAGGCCGCATCGCCGTCGAAACGGCCCGCAAATACAACCGCATCGTGCAGCACGGCACCCAAAGCCGCAGCGATAGCGACTGGGCCGGCGCGGTCGATTTCGTCCGATCGGGCAAGGCCGGAAAGCTGCAAGTCGCACGCGGCCTGGTCTATAAGCCGCGCCCCAGCATCGGCTTCAAAAAGGCGGAAGCTCCGCCCGATTATCTCGACTTCAATCTCTGGCTCGGCCCCGCGACGGAGCAGCCGTTCCACCGCAACCTGGTGCATTACAACTGGCACTGGTTCTGGGACACGGGCAACGGCGACATCGGCAACCAGGGCGTTCACCAGATGGACATCGCCCGGTGGGGCATCGACGGCGCCACGTTCCCCAAGAGCGTCATCGGCCTCGGCGGCCGCTTCGGCTACGAAGATCAGGGCCAGACCGCCAACACGCAGATCGCCGTGTTCGACTACGGCGACGCCCAGTTGATCTTCGAGGTGCGCGGCTTGCCCACCGAGAACTTTGCCCACACGGGCCACGGCAGCGACAACGTTTTCCATTGCGAAGGCGGGCTCGTCACACGCAAGCAGTTCTATCCCAAGGGGAGCGCCCAGCCGGAGCCGATTCCCAGCGCCCCGATCGGGCCGGGCAAGAACCATTTTGCCAACTTCATTTCGGCTGTCCGCAGCCGCAACCAGTCGGAGCTGAACGCCGACATTCTGGAAGGCCACTATTCGTCGGCGCTTTGCCATCTGGCGAACATTTCGTATCGCTTGGGCGAGAAGGTTCCTTTCAATCCGCAGACGAAAGCCTTCGGCGACAACAAGGAGGCTTACGAGACGCTGGCCCGGATGGAACAGCACCTGACGCGCAACGGGCTGAAGCTCGACGAGATCGATTACCTGCTTGGCCGCAAGCTTGCTTTCGACTCACAGAAAGAGTTGTTCGTCGGCGACGAGCAGGCCAACCGCATGCTGACGCGGGACTACCGCGCGCCGTTCGTGGTGCCCGAGAAAGTGGCATAGGAGGCGAGAGCCGACTGTAGGGTGGGACAAGCGAGCTTGCCGCACCCTACGCATTCACGCGCCAACTACCGGATTGCGCAGCAGCCCCAGCCCGTCGATCTCGACTTCGGCCACGTCGCCGGGCTTCAGGAAGACCTGCGGCTTGCGCGCGACGCCGACGCCGGGCGGCGTGCCGGTGAAGATCAGATCGCCCGGCTCCAGCGTGCAAACCTGCGAGACGTAGGCCACCAACTCGTCGACCGGAAAAATAAACTGGTCGGTGTTCGAGTTCTGCATTGTTTCGCCGTTCAGCCGAAAGCGAATGCCCAGCTTGCACGGATCGGCAACTTCGTCCTTCGTGACGATGGCGGGGCCGCAGGGCCCGAAGGTGTCGAAGGTCTTGCCGAGCAGCCATTGCCGGCTGGGCTTGCCCGTTTGCCAATCGCGGGCCGAAACGTCGTGTCCGGGGCAATAGCCGGCGATGTACTCATAGGCCCGCGCGCGCGGAATATCGCGTCCTCGCCTTCCGATGACGGCCACCAGCTCGGCCTCATAATCGACCTGCTGGCTGACGCGCGGCAGCACAATCGCTTCGCCATGACCGATCAGCGCCGTGGGGAACTTATTGAAGATGACGGGCTCATCGGGCGGCGTGCCGCCGGTCTCGCGCGCATGATCGGCGTAGTTCAAGCCGACGCAAATCACTTTTTGCGCGTCGGGCACGGGGGCCAGCAGTTTTTTGATCGCGGCGGGGTCGATTTCGGGGCCTTCGGCCGCGGCGCGAGCGGCCCGCTTCTGCCCGTCGTCTCCCAGAGCGAGCAGGGCCCGCATGGAAGACGGAAGCCCGCTCGCCGACAGGTCGATATACCGCTCGCCCCGCACGGCGGCGATGCGTGGTCCATCGGCGGAAAGATAACTGACGAGCCGCATGGCATATTCTCCGGTGGTCGTAATCGGACTGTAAAACAGGCGTTGTAGCATGGAATGCACCCGGTGCCCAGCCACCGCCGCGCCCGGCGGCGCCGCCGAACCGAGCGAGAACCGGGCACGCGACTCTGCTACGAGTGTTTGCTGAAGAACTCGTCGGAGGCCACGAAGCCGGCGATCACGTCTTCGTTGGTCATCAGTCCTTGAGCGAACTCGCTGACCCAGTAGTTGATTCCGGCCTGGTCGGGCGAGCGGCCCAGGAAGGTCTGGTAGTCGCCGGTGACGCGCGTGGTTTCGCGTTCCAGGCTGGTGGTGAAGCCCAGCGCCACCTGTTCTCGTGATTCGCCGCCGGCCAGTTGCGCCAGCCAGAACGATAGGCCGTTTGCATCGGCCGGTCGGTTCAGTAGTTTCAGATAAAGGGCGTTGACCCAGCCCGAGTCCGTGCCGCCCGCGTTGGTGTAGAACTCGGCCGACGCGATGAAGCCCGCTTCCAGCTCCTCGTCGGTCAGGCCGTGGTCGCGCAACTGGCTGGTCCAGTAGGCCAGGCCCGCGGCGTCGGCAGCGCGCCCCAAATACATCTCGTAAGCGGGCGTGATTATCTTGTCGGCGTAATACTCGTCGCTGTGCGTCAAAGCCGTCGCGAAGTCTTGCCGCGAGAGGCCGCCGGCCAACTGCCCGGCCCAATACGACACATCGGCGGCCGACGCCGCGCGGCCCAACACGTCTTGGAAGGCCGCCGCCACGTAGTCCTGCAACTGGCTCAGCGTCGGGCTCGGTCCTAGATGCGCCACGGGCAGCGGGGCCGGACCCGCCGGCGGCGCCGTCAGGCCCGAAAGCACCGGGTCGCCGGCCAGCGCTTGTTGGAAAATGCTGGGCAGCGACGTCACCGGCGCGAATCGCGCCGTCAGAAACGTGAGCGCGTCGATCCGGCCGTTCACCTGCACGACGTCGCTGGCGCTGTTGATTTCGGTGTTGGGCGTCACCGCGACCGCCGTGCCGCCGCCGGCGTTGACCGTGCTGTTCCCGTTGCCCGTCAACTGCTTGTAACTGACGGTGCCGTCGGCGTTGTATTGCGGAGCGAACTCGGCGAAGACGAAACTCGTTGCACTGCGGGCAGCGAGGCTCTCGCCCGTGCCGCTGGTGTCGCCTCCGCCGAACAGCACGTCCTCTCCCGTGCCGCCCAACAGGGTGTCGGCGTTGAGGCCGCCGATCAGCACGCCGAACGCACTCGTGTCGTTGGCCAGATCGTTGGAATCGACCGGCGAGCCATACATATAAAGGCTCTGGATGTTCTGGATTTGAATCGGGTCGGCGCTACCAAAATTGCCGACGTGCGCGTGGTAGACGTTTCCGGTCGCGGCGGCCGTCTGCGGCACGACCACGTTGAGCTTGTTATGGAAACCGCCGGGGCTGGTGCCGCCGTCGAGCTTCAACGTCGTCGTAATCGGCAACTCGCCGGGACCGGCCGACCCGTCGGCATTCTTCGTGGCGGTGTTCGGTAGGAACAGATTGAACGTATCGTCGACCAACTGGCTGCCAAGCTGGTTGCCGCCATTCACCTCGACCGTCGTGCCCGCGCCCATGTCGAGATACTCGACGAGCACGTGCGGCGCGTTCAAGGGGCGGCCGATCGACATGTTGTCGATGTTGTACACCTGCCCGCTGGTCGAACCTTGATCGTTGAGATCGAGGGTTTTCACCTTATCGACGACCAAGAGTCCGGCGATGCCGTCGAGGCGATGGCCCAGGTCGCCCAC
This sequence comes from Pirellulales bacterium, assembly GCA_035533075.1. Classification (NCBI taxonomy): domain Bacteria; kingdom Pseudomonadati; phylum Planctomycetota; class Planctomycetia; order Pirellulales; species Pirellulales bacterium. The sequence goes on from DATLUO010000163.1 coordinate 7,492, forward strand.
GTCGACGGTTCCGCTGGCCTGTCCCTTGAGATTGACCGGCGTGGTGCCGAGCGTGCTTTGAACATTGAAATCGAGGGCGGCGTTGGTGCCCAAATTCACGTAGACTTGTGCCAGGCCGCTGTAATTCACGGTTCCGGCCATGCCCAGCCCGGTGATGCTGGTGGCGGTGAGCGTGCCGGAAGTGCTGGTGGCGTCGCCGCCGTCGTCGAGGTTCAGCGTATTGTTGGCCCCGGCCGCGGCGACGTTCACGGTGCCGGCAATTCCGGAGACGACGCCCGCGCCGCTCGCGCCGGCGGTCGACGAGATGTTGACGGTGTCGCCGCCGCCGTTGGCGTTGATGTTGGTGGTGGTGCCCCCCAGCGTTTGTTGGAGGTTGATCGTGTCGTTGCCCGCCCCGCTGAAGACGTTGATGGTGGGCGAGTTGATGGCGCCATCGAGATCGATCGTGGCACCGGGGGTGGTATCGTTGTTGTTGAAATCGGCCCGCAGGGTGACGGTTCCGGCGGTGGCCGCGAGGGTACTGCCGGCGTCGATCTTCAGATTGTCGCCGGCCCGCAGCTCGATGTTGCCGCCGCTCGACGTCAACGTGGAGCCGCCGCCGAGCTCCAGGTTGTCTTTCGGACCGCCGGCTTCGTCGTGCTGTTCCTCGGCCACGGTGATCAGGACGTTGCCCGTGGTAGTGACGTTGATGCCGGAGTTGAGCGTAAACGGTCCGCTGGTGATGGTCAGCGCGGCGAGCGGATGGAGGCCGCCCACCTTACCCTCGAACTGCACGACGCCAAAGTTGCCGAAGGCGCGGCCGCCGCTAGTGTCGATCGTCAGCGCGGCGCCGCCGAGATTCAGCGCATCGACCGTCGAACTGAAGGTCACGTTGGCGTTGTCGTTGAGCGTGGCCAACGTGTCGTCGATCGTTACCTGCACTGCGCCGCCGTAGCTCTGAGCGCCGGCGGATCTGATCAGGCCACCGTTGAGGTTGGACGTGCCGGTCACTGACAGCGAGTTCAGCGCGAATAGGCCGCCCACCGCGCCATCAAAGGTCACCGCGGCGTTGATCATCAACGCACGGGGAGTGGCGTCGCTGTCCAGCATGCTGGCGAAGGTGACCGAGGTGGCATTGAGCGTAGTGTCGGCCGAGAGCGTCGCCGCTCCGCCGTAATCCTGCGTGGTGGTGGTCGTAACCGCGCCCCCCTCAATGTCGGCCGTGCCTGTCACCGACAGCGACTTCAAGGGATTGGCGCCGCCGACCGCGCCGTCAAACGTGGCCGCACCGTGGATCGTGAGAACTCGGGCTGTGGTGTCGCTGTTCAGCGTACCGGCGAACGTCACCGTGGTGGCGTTGAGCGTGGTATCGGCCGAGAGCGTCACCGCTCCGGCGTAGCTTTGCCTGGTGGTGGTCGTGACGGCGCCCCCCTCAATGTCAGCCGTACCCGTCACCGACAAGGATTTCAGGGCGTGTAGGCCGCCCACCACGCCATCGAACAGGGCGTCGCCCGTGACGGTCAAGGCGTCGGTGTTGCTGGCGGCGTCGTCGAGCGTGCCGCCAAAGGTGATGGTGGTGCCGGTCAGATCGAGAGCCTTGCTCGTCGGCCCGACCGTGACCGCGCCGTCGTAGTTTTGCATCGTGCTGGTGGTGACCGCGCTGGCGGCCGAAGCGAAGCTGCTCGTTCCCGTGACGTGCAGCAAGAGCAGCTCTTTGGCGCCGCCCACCACGCCGTCGAACACGGCGTTGCCGCTGACGGTCAAGGCGTCGGTGTTGCTGGCGGCGTCGTCAACCGTGCTTCCAAAGGTGACCGTGGTGCCGGTCAGATCGAGGGCCTTGCTCGTCGGTCCGACCGTGACGGAGCCGTCGTAGCTTTGCGTCGTGCTGGTGGCGACCCCGCTGGCGGCCGAGGCGAAGCTGGTCGTTCCCGTGACATGCAGCGAGAGCAGCTCTTTGGCGCCGCCCACCACGCCGCCGAACACGGCGTTGCCGCTGACGGTCAAGGCGTCGGTGTTGCTGGCGGCGTCGTCAACCGTGCTGCCAAAGGTGACCGTGGTGCCGGTCAGATCGAGAGCCTTGCTCGTCGGTCCGACCGTGACGGAGCCGTCGTAGCTTTGCGTCGTGCTGGTGGCGACCCCGCTGGCGGCCGAGGCGAAGCTGGTCGTTCCCGTGACATGCAGCGAGAGCAGATCCTTGGCGCCGCCCACCACGCCGCCGAACACGGCGTTGCCGCTGACGGTCAAGGCGTCGGTGTTGCTGGCGGCGTCGTCGAGCGTGCTGCCAAAGCTGATCGTGGTGCCCGTCAGATCGAGAGCCTTGCTCGTCGGCCCGACCGTGACCGTGCCATCGTAATTTTGCGTTGTGCCGGTGGTGACCGCGCTGGCGGCTAAGGCGAAGCTGCTCGTTCCCGTGACGTGCAGCGAGCGCAGCTCTTTGGCGCCGCCCACCACGCCGCCGAACACGGCGTTGCCGCTGACGGTCAAGGCGTCGGTGTTGCTGGCGGCGTCGTCGAGCGTGCTGCCAAACGTCACGATGCCCCCGGTGCTGGTGAGATCCAGAGCAGCCCCCGTCGGACCAGCGGTCACGGTCCCATTGTAGTTCTGGGCGCCGCTGGTGGTGACGGCGCTGGCCAGCAGGGTGAAGTCGCTGGTGCCCGTCACGGTCAACGACTTCAGTGGCGTGCCACCGACCACGTTGTCGAACACGGCATTGCCGCTGACGGTGAGCGCGTCGGTGTTGGCGGTGGCGTCGTTCACGGTGTTGCCGAAGGTCACGCTGCCGCCGGTGCTGGTGAGGTCCAGAGCGGCCCCTGTGGGACCGACGGTCACGGCCCCGTTGTAGTTCTGGGCGCCGCTGGTGGTGACGGCGCTGGCCAGCAGGGTGAAGTCGCTGGTGCCCGTCACGGTCAACGACTTCAGCGGCGTGCCGCCGACCACGTTGTCGAACACGGCGTCGCCGGTGACGGTGAGAGCGTCGGTGTCGGCGGTGGCGTCGTTCACGGTGTTGCCGAAGTTCACGCTGCCGGCGGTGCTGGTGAGGTCCAGCGCGGCCCCGGTCGGACCGACGGTCACGGGCCCGTTGTAGTTCTGGGCGCCGCTGGTGGTGACGGCGCTGGCCAGCAGGGTGAAGTCGCTGGTGCCCGTCACGGTCAACGACTTCAGTGGCGTGCCGCCGACCACGTTGTCGAACACGGCATTGCCGCTGACGGTGAGCGCGTCGGTGTCGGCGGTGGCGTCGTTCACGGTGTTGCCGAAGGTCACGCTGCCTCCGGTGCTGGTGAGGTCCAGCGCGGCGCCCGTCGGACCGACGGTCACGGGCCCGTTGTAGTTCTGGGCGCCGCTGGTGGTGACGGCGCTGGCCAGGAGCGTGAAGTCGCTGGTGCCCGTCACGGTCAACGACTTCAGTGGCGTGCCGCCGACCACGTTGTCGAACACGGCATTGCCGGTGACGGTGAGCGCGTTGGTGTTGGCGGTGGCGTCGTTCACGGTGTTGCCGAAGGTCACGATGCCGCCGGTGCTGATGAGGTTCAGAGCGGCCCCCGTGGGACCGACGGTCACGGGCCCGTTGTAGTTCTGAGCGCCGCTGGTGGTGACGGCGCTGGCCAGGACGGTGAAGTCGCTGGTGCCCGTCACGGTCAACGACTTCAGCGGCGTACCGCCGACCACATTGTCGAACACGGCGTTGCCGGTCACGGTGAGCGCGTCGGTGTCGGCGGTGGCGTCGTTCACCGTGCTGCCGAAGGTCACGATGCCGCCGGTGCTGGTGAGGTCCAGAGCGGCCCCGGTCGGACCGACGGTCATGGCCCCGTTGTAGTTCTGAGCGCCGCTGGTGGTGACGGCGCTGGCCAGCAGGGTGAAGTCGCTGGTGCCCGTCACGGTCAACGACTTCAGCGGCGTACCGCCGACCACATTGTCGAACACGGCGTTGCCGGTCACGGTCAGCGCGTCGGTGTTGGCGGTGGCGTCGTTCACAGTGCTGCCGAAGGTCACGATGCCGGCGGTGCTGGTGAGGTCCAGAGCGGCCCCCGTCGGACCGACGGTCACGGGCCCGTTGTAGTTCTGAGCGCCGCTGGTGGTGACGGCGCTGGCCAGGACGGTGAAGTCGCTGGTGCCCGTCACGGTCAGCGACTTCAGCGGCGTGCCGCCGACCACGTTGTCGAACACGGTGTCGCCGGTGACGGTCAGCGCGTCGGTGTCGGCGGTGGCGTCGTTCACCGTGCTGCCGAAGGTCACGCTGCCGCCGGTGCTGGTGAGGTCAATCGCGGCTCCGATAGCGCTGATGACAACTGGTTGCTGGTAGTTCTGGTCGCCGCTGGTGTTGATCGCGCCGCCGTTCAGGTCGCTGGTGCCCGTGCCGTCGAGCGTCAGTGTCGTCAGGCCGGGAGCGGTTACGCCCACGGTATCGTCGAAGGTGGTCGTGCCGCTGCTGGTGACGTGCAAAGCGAAGGCACCGTCGACCGTCTTGGCGAAGGTCACATTGGTGGCGGTCAAGGCGGTCGTCGTTTGCAGCGTTACCGCGTTGTTGAACTTGAGCTGGGCCGCCTGCATCGCGTCGGTGTGGATCAGCGTCTGGCCGGTGCCCGGCGTGACGCCGTCGACCGTCAACGTGCCCAGCGCGTCGCCGGGCGACTTTCCGACTTCGCCTTTGAAGGTCGTCGAAGGACTGTCGACCTCCAGGTCGTGGGCGGTGCCGTTGGTGTTGACGGTGTTGTCGAACGTGACGGCGGTGGCTGCTTTGACATTGCTGGTCGTTTGCAAAACGACCGCGTTCGCAAAGACGACCGTCGAAGCAACGACTTTGTCGGTGTTGACGTTCGTGGTTCCGCTGCCGCTGGTGGCGCCGTCGAAGGTGAGCGTGCCGAACGGGCCGCCGGCGCCGACTTCGCCGTCCAACGTCGTGCTGGAACTTTCCACCGTCAGGTCGTGGACCGTGCCGTCGGTGTCCAGCGTGCCGTTGAAGTCGATCGTGCCCGCCGCGGCGGTCGATTCGAGAGTCGCGGTGGCAGTGAGCTTGACGGCACCCGTGTAGGTCTGGTCGTTGACGGTTGTGATATCCGCGCCGATGTTGATCGTCTTGGCGGTGACCGACAAGGCGGCCGTGCCGGCAGTCAGATTCAAAGTGTTGAGATTGACAACATCGGTGTTGGTGGTGTCGTCGATCGTCAAACCGGCGTCAAAGTCGGCCGCGAAACCGGCGGTCGTGGTGACCGTGCCGCCGCCGTGGGTGTCTTTGATGGTAAGCGAACTGCCGGGTGCAACAAACGTCGTGGCTTCGAAGGCGGTGTTCGTGCTCGCCAGCTCCGGCATGCCGCCGTTATCTTCGAGCACGGCGTCGGCGCCGCCGGGCAAGACGAACACTACGTCCGTCGCCGTACCGGTGTTGCCGATCGGCGTGAGGTTCGTGTAGTCGATCACTTGCCCGCTGCTGCCCAACTGCACGCTGCCGGCGTGGGCGCCGGTATAGGTGTAGGTGTCGGTGTCGAACGAGCCGCCCAGGATATTGAGGGCATTGCTCGGAGTGCCGGGCAACGCGCCTCCGTTGAACATGATGCCGCCCGCGATGACGAACGTGCCGCCCGAGTAGTCGATGTCGAGCGTATTGGCCACGTTGGCGGCGCCATTGATGGTGACGGAGGTCACGCTGGCCAGGGGCCGGGAATCGAGCACCGTGGCGCCGCTGCGAAGCTGCAAGTTGCCGCCGCTTTGAATCAACCTCAGCGTGCCGCCGGGCGACGTGGCGTTGAACGGACCGGTGACGACGATCGCCACATCGTTTCCGGTGCCGCCCAGATAAGTGAGATAGGCGCTCAAGCCGCTGCCCAGAAGGTTGCTGCTGACGAGGGCCCCTTCGGCCAGGCCGGCGAAGGTGCCGCTGACAGGATTGCCGCCGCCGTTCTTGATGAGGATGTACTCGTCGCCCGCCTGCGGCACGTAGCCGCCGAAGGAGCTCAGGTTCAGCGTGGCGCCGCCCAGGCTGACGTTGCCGCTGACGTTGTCTTCGGAATAGCTGCCGGCGGTGTTGCCGCCGATCGCGACGTCGAAGTTCGCGCCGCTGGTCAGGCTGAGCGAACCGGTGTTGAGGATGGCGGGGGCGTCGCCGGGCGACAAACTGCCGCCGCTATTGACCGTCACCGTGCCGTTGGCCGAGCCTTTGCCACCCAACGTGCCGCCGTTTTGCACCGTCAGGGCGCTGGCCGCGGCGGTCGAGCCGTCGACCAGCAATTTGCCGGCGCCGACCGTCGTGGCGCCCGTGTAGTCGTTCGTGCCCGACAGCGTCTGGGTGCCGGCGCCGTCCTTCGTCAAAGCGATCGTTCCGCTGCCGTCGTCGATGCCGCCGGCGAACGTGCCGCCGCCGCCGCTGACGCCCACGGTCAAGACCGAGCTGGTCGCGGCGGCGCTGTTGGTGATTGTGCCGTCGCCGCTCAGTCCGTCGATCGACTCGCTCTGGCCGTTCATGTCGAGCACGGCCGGCAAATTGACGGCCAGCTCGCTGGTGTCGGCCAGGGCGTTGCCGCCCGCGCCGCTTTCAAGCTGGAAGGTCCCGCTCGTGAGGGTAATCGTGCCGGTGCCGGCGTCGAGGGCGTTGGCCGCGGCCAAATCGGCGGTGCCGACGCCGCTGACCGTGATGTCGCCGCCCGCCGACAATACCTGCGAACCGCTGTTGTCGATCGAGAGGCTGAGATTCGTGCCAGACGATGAGGTGCCGGCGGTGGCCGCGATGCCGATGGTGCCGCTGCCGACCGCGGTCAGATCGCCGCCCGTCGCCAGGTCGAAGCCGTCGTTGCCGCCGGTCGTGCCGCTGCCGCCGGTGGCGGTGACCGAGACGTTGCCGCCGGCGCCGGTCGTGATCAAGGCGCTATTGGCCACCAAGACGCCGACATTACCGCCCTGGTTGGACGCGCTGGAGATGCCGCCTTGTCCGGTCACCGAGACGTTGCCGCCGCTGGAAGTGACCTTCGACCCGGCGCCAGTGACATAAACGCCGAAATTGCCGTCTCCCGCAGCGGCGCCGCCGGTGCCGGTGACGGTGACGGTTCCAGTTCCAGTGGTCTCAACGCCGCCGCCAAGGACTTCGATGCCGTAGTTCGAGCCGTTGCTGTTTCCGCCGGTGGCCTCGAGCAGCACATTGCCGCTGCCGGCAGCCTGGACGTAAACGCTATCGACGTCGATGCCGGCGAAATTGCCGCTGGCGGTTCCCGCGGTGTTGGCTTTGACGGTCAGATCGCCGTCGGTGCTGATGCCGACCACCGAGTCGACCGTGGTCACGGTCAGGCCCAGCGAGTCGACGAGCGCGAAGCCCGCCGATGAACTCTTGGCCGCCACGTCACTGATGGCGCTGGGATTGGTCGAGAGGTCCGCTCCGCCCGATGCATCGACCGCCAGATCCGTGACGCTGACGGCCCCCGTGCCCGATTCTGTAACCGCGCCGCCGGTGAGGAGCGACAGAGTGCTGTAGCCCGCGTGCGTGGTGACGGGGGCGGTGACAGTAATATCGCCGCTGTTGTCGCTGCGGCCGATGCGCACCGTGCCTGCCGTGAGCTCCGCCAACGCCGTATCGCTCACATTCAGGTCGCCGGCCGTGGTGCCGCCGCCGAGGTCGATATTGCGCGCGGTCGTGGTGGCTTGCTGGATGGTGACGGTGCCCGTGCCGGCGTCGATACCGTCGGTGGCGGTGTTGAGCACAAAATCATCGGCGCTGATCGTCACATCGCCGTTGCCGCCGTTGCGGTTGGTTTCAATCGAGGGGTTCGCCCCACCGTGGAGAGTGACGGTGCCGCCGGCGCCGGTGCTGAGGCTGATGGATCCGCCTTGGGTGGCCAGAATGGTCGGGCCGAAATCCGTTTCTAGGATGGAAACGTCGCCTCCGGCCGTGGCGCTGATGGTGCCGGTGCCGTGGGCGCTGACCAGCGAGCTGTCGTCGATGTTGATCTTGCCGCCGGCCGAAAGGACGACGCTCCCGCCGCCTTCGATGTCGCCGAAAGTCTGCGTGCCGGTATCGCCGACGAACAGGTTGCCGGCGGCGTCGAGCGTGGCCGTGCCCCCCGAGGACGCGACGGCACCGGTGAAACTGTCGAAGCCGGAGCCGTTGTTGCCGCCTAGCAAGATGTCGCCGCTGGTGGTGGTGACGCTCACCGCTCCCGGACCCTCGACGTTATCGCCGTTGGTCGTGATCGTGACCTTGCCGGCGTTGGTCAGGCTGATATCACCCGAGGTAGTGACGTGTACTCCGTTCACGCCGGAGATCACGCCGCCATTGATGGTGAGGTCGTCCGTGTTGCCAATAAAGATGCCCCCGGTCGCGGTTTGGGCCGACAGGTTGCTGACCTGGGTTGCCAGCGGCGTCGCAGACGAGCCGATGCCCGTGCTGGCCGACAGGGCGAGGCTGCCGCCCTTGATCGTGCCGGCGGTCTGGCTGATGGCGCCGCCGGCGTCGAGCGAAACGGTGCCGTTGGCGGTAATGCCGTCGACGTTGATGGTGTCGGCCGTCACGGTGAGGTCGCCGGCGCCCGTGGCCAAGTCGATGCCGTCGAGCGAGACGGTGGAGTTGGCCGTGTTGCCGTCGATCGCGAGGCTGGCCAGCGTGCCGCTGTATGTGATCGGCGCGGCGCCGTCACGGGTAACGCTGGAGTCGGTGACGACGTAGGTATGCGCCGCCCCGGTTGCATCGTTCACGTTCAAGGCGGCGGCAGCGGTCGACGTGGTGAAGGCCAGGCCCTGGGGCAGGCTGGCGCCGCTCGTATAGTCGACGTACAGCGAACCGTTGGTCAGCGTGGGGACGTTGCTCCCGCTGTTCCCGGTCGCGCTGACGGTTCCGGCGATGTACGTCGTGGTGTTGGTGCTGACGAGCGCGACATTGCCTTTGCCCGTTGATTTCACGGCCGCGCCGCCCACGATTTCGATCGCATCGTTGTTGCTTCCGCTGCCGCCCGTTCCGGTGATCTGGACGGCGGGACTGGTATCACTGGCAGAAGTCACCTGCGGACCAAACAACTCGACGCCGTAATTGGTGCTTGAGGGGCCGCTGCCGCCGGTGCCATCGAGGGTGACGGTGGCGGCGCCCGTCGAACTCACTCCTCCGGTGCCCTGAGCGTAGATTCCATCGTTGTGACCGCCCGTCCCGGAGCCGCCGGCGCCTGTGATCTGGATGTTCCCAGAGACGGATGTCACCGTGGCTGAGTCGAGAAAGACGCCTTCGTTGGATTCGGTGGGGCTACTGCCACCCGTGCCGTCGAGGGTAATGGTTGCCGAGCCGGTTGACGAGATCGTGCCGCCGCCAACAAAGATACCATCGCCGTCCGAGACGCCGCCATTGCCGCCCGTGCCGGTGAGTTGAATACTGCCGCTGGCCGAGGTGAGTGTGCCCGTGACGTCGATTCCGTCGAAGCTGCCGCTGCTGACCGCGGCCGTGTTCGCGCTGAGGATGACGTTGCCGCTGGACGTCGAGACGTTCGCTCCGCCGTTTACATCGATACTCGTATCGACGTTTGCATCCAACGTATTCGCGCCGAACGACGAGGCGCCATTGAGCGTCAAGCCGGGAAGCGCAGTCGAGTTGCCGAGGGTGACGGTGAAGTTGTTGGAATAGGCGTTGGCACCGCTGTCGTTGAAAGTCACCGAGTCGCTGCCCGACGAGGCGCCAGTGTCGGTGATATCGATCCCGGTGGTGAAGGCGGCCATGCCTGCGGCGGTGACAGTCAGCGTCGCGGTGCCGTTGCCGCTGACGTTGGCGTCGTCCGTGCCGCTCCATGAACCGGAAGTCAGCGTGAGGTCGTAGGTGGTGCCGTTCGACACGATGGCCAGGGCGTCGTTCGTTTGCAGGGCGATGTCAAGCGTGGGGGCGCTGTCCGCGAAAGTCGCCAGCATGCGCCGGTCTTCCAGAAATTCATGGCGGAGAATGCTGAGGCGGTTGAGAAAGTCGGGGGCGCGAAAGTTGGACCGCAGCGTGCGCGGTTTCTTTTGACGGCGGCTGTTCTTACGAGAAGGCTTGGACCCGCGGTGAAAACTCATGGCCGATAACTCCCAGTGGTGGCAAAACCGCCTACAGCACGCCGGTCGCCCGTAAACCGGCTTATTCTCTCGGTCCGGGCATGAACCGTGGCCGCCCCGAAATTGAAGCACGTAAGTTCCTGTGTAGTCAGGAGTGTGGCGAAGTCAAGGAAATTGTGCGGCTGCCGGTTGAAATTTGCTTGCGGCCGGCGAAGTGGTGGTGGGATTGGCAGGCAAGTATCGGTGGCCATGTCTCGACGTGGGGCGGCCTTCCCAGGCCGTCGTCCGGGTCCGACGGCCTAGAAAGCCGCCCCGCGTACCTCGCCATCGCCACAGCGCAGGCTTAGAATTCAGAGGGAGTGTAGGGTGGGACCAGCGAGCTTGCGAGCGCCGGCCCACCGATGGCGACGTCGATGATGGTGGGCCGGCGCTCGCAAGCTCGCTGGTCCCACCTACGATGTTGAACCGATGATGTGCCTTCTCGTCTTTTTATCGCTCTGCGTGGCGCCGGCCGACGATCGGCCGATGGTGCTGGTGGTCGTGGGGGCCGAAGGGACAGAAGACTACGGCAAACAATTCCGCCAGTGGGCCCAGCGGTGGCAGACGGCCGCCCAGCGCGGCAACGCTCGCTTTACCGCCATCGGCCTCGACGCACCGGGCGAAACGAGCGACCACGACCTGCTGCGGCGCCAGGTGCAAGAAGCCGCGGCCGTCAAAAGCGCCGAAGCGCTCTGGCTGGTGTTCATCGGACACGGCACGTTCGATGGCAAGACGGCCAGATTCAACCTGCGCGGACCCGATGTGGCCGCAGGCGAGCTGGCCGCCTGGCTGGCGGCCAGCGAGCGTCCCTTGGCGGTGATCAACTGCGCGTCGGCCAGTGGACCGTTCATCAACGAACTCTCCGGACCCAACCGCGTGCTGGTGACGGCCACCAAGAGCGGCTTCGAGCACAATTTCGCCCGGTTTGGCGATTACTTGTCGGCGGCCATTGCCGATCCCAAGGCCGATCTGGATAAAGACGAGCAGACCTCGCTCTTGGAGGCATTTTTGTCGGCGACTGCGGGCGTGAAGGAGTTTTACGACTCCGACGCACGCCTGGCCACCGAGCACGCGCTGGTCGACGACAACGGCGACCGGCTCGGCACGCCGGCCGACTGGTTTCACGGCCTGCGCGCCACCAAGGCCGCCAAGGACGGCGCCGCACTCGACGGGCTACGTGCCGGCCAATTGCAGCTCGTCCGCAGCGGCAACGAGCAGCGGTTGCCCATCGAGGTCCGCCGGCGACGCGATGAGATCGAGGCGGCCATTGCCCGGCTTCGAGAGCAGAAGGGCAAGCTGCCGGAGGACGACTATTACGGCCAGCTCGAGCCGTTGCTGTTGGAGCTTGCCCGGCTGTACGAGCAGGCGAGGTAGGGCGGGACTGCGAGTGTCAAGGAAACTGCTCTCCACCGAGGGCCAAAGCCAGGGTTGCCGCCGCGTGAGGCGTCGAGCATAATGATGGGCTGACCCAATGTCGTTCGATCCACCTCCCGAGCGAACTCAAATGGCGCATGGCGGTCGCACAGGGGCGACATTTTTCGGCGCGATAGTCGCGGCCGTGGTGTCTCTTCCGCTTGCCGCCGTCTGCGCTAACTCCTTCTTCGGGCTGGGCAGCGTGCTGCTCGTTCCCGCTCTCGCGGTGGGGTTGTGGCGCGCCGTTCCGGCAAGCGATCGCGAGCGTCGTGTGTGGTGGTTCGGTTTTACCGTAGCGGTGGGACTCTTTCTGCCAGCTTGCCCGGCCAGCGAGCGGCTGAGTTGCGACTTCGCCCGTTACGTCCAGGGCCTTACCCAGAGGGGCGCGTTATCGCTCCCCGTGGATATCATTGAGCTATGCTGCTTGTCGGCGACAGTGCTCGCTCCATTATTGTGCGCCTGTCTGGCGGGCATCGTGGCGGGCGAACTCGCTCGCGGCTTTGCTCGCCTCGCTGCCCGCGGACAGGCGACCGACGTTCCTGACGGCGTCCGCTGGCAGTTTTCTCTGCGAGAGTTTTTCCTGGCGATGGCGGCCGTCGGCCTGGTGCTCGCTTGGAACGGCCATTACCTCACCGACCGAGGTGCGCAGGAAAGCGAACACCAGCGCGCCTTCCTGGCCCGGTTCGAAGAGTCTTTCCGTTCGGGCGAGATCGAGCTGCTTGCCGGGCCCGTCGTCTCGGAACAACAAGGGGCAACCGTTTCGGCGCTTTCTTTCAAGGCGCCGGGACAGAACGAATATCGCATCGTCGCGCCGATCGAACGAAACGGCCTGCGGCGCTGGGCCGTTTGGGCGTACACAACCAACGAGGACAACCAGGGGTTCATCTACCAATACGCCTACGCTGAGGTGGAGCGTGAAGCGCAGCTTCCGCAGGCCCCCGCGCCCGCCAAGCGTTACATTGAGGGCACGTGGGAGTTGGTCGACGGCGTTCCCTGCACGGCCGGGCCATCGGCCACCGTGATCGGCGTGGCGACTCCCGCGCTTTTGGGCAGGCCGTTGGTCATCACAGCGCGCGCTCCCGCGGGGACCGTCTGCGAGTTGAAGGTTTTTCCGCTTACGGAAGCCACCCGCGGGCTGCCGCCTCGCGCGCCGGACAGCCAGGGCATCGTTCGCTGGTCTTGGACGCCAGAGTGGGCGGGGCCATTCAATTATGAATTGAGGTGCATCGACAACCGTGCGTCAGGCCGGATGGTCAACTGCACCCGCGGAACCATTCCACAGTTCGCCGTGGCGCCGGACTACTGATGCTTTATCAATGCTAAGCATTGGGGTAGCGAACGTGTACGGTGGGCATGGCCTGCGCAAAAGAACGTATTTAACGCATGGAAACGTCGTCAGGGTTGATGCCAGATTTAATCCTCCGCCACTACCGGGCTCGTCCCGGTAGAGCGATGACTGACATCCTAGCCTGCCAGTCAGCGCTCGACGGGGGCAAGCCCCGTCGTGGCGGAACAAAACTACGGTCTACTGCTACAGAAGCTCGCGCATCGGACGGACGGTAGGAACGGGAAGGGGTTTTGCTTCGGACTTAAAGTGCCGGATCACGTCGTCGACAACTTCGCACAGTTCGGCGTAAAGACGTACCGGATCGTCGCCATGGATGCCCGAAATCAGGTCAGGGCATTGACCTATATAGACACCGTCTTCATCGCTCCACTCGACCCACTTGTGGAAGGCGTCACTCTCTTTCACGTCACTGCCTCGACGGCTTTCTTTACCTGTTTTTCCTGATAGGGTTTTGCGTCGTCGTTAGGCCGACCGCTTAGCGTCACGGCGCCGGCGTATCGAACGTGCGTAAATTTTCGATGCGATCCTTTGCCTCCGCCCGCGATCTCGTAGAAACCAGCGTCGCTCAGATCCTTCATTAATTCCCTGATTTTGCGCGGCATATCGTATGTCAATTTACTAGAATCAATATACCCCCGCCGCCGTCCTTTTGTAAAACTGAAAGAGTGAAGCCCGTTCGTCAGCAAACAGGAGCAAAACCGTGACCAGCGCCTTGCGAATCGTGATCGTCGGAATGGCAGTATTGTGGCTGAGCGGATGGCTTTCCAGGGTTGAGTCGCCTGTGGCGGCTCAAGAGAAAGCCACCGCGCGCACTGCCGACGGCGCTGCTCAATCGCCGCCTGCCAACGAGCCATCATCCGCCGAAAAAGAGCAGCTTCGCACGGCGAGGCAACACGTGCAGCGTCTGAAGATGCGTCTCGGCGAGTCGGGCGACGCGGTGGAGCTCCTCGAAGATCCCTTGCTGGCGTTCGGCGACGCCGCCCGCGGCAACAGCCACGGCACGCTGTGGGGCTTCGGCTCAAACGGCCGCCCCGACGCCTTGATGGAACTTTGGCAGCTTTCCGACAGTCCGGGCGTCTGGTATCAGTCGTTTATCCGCGTCGGCGATCGTCCCTTGTTGCTCGAACCTCCGGATGGCCGACGCTGGCAGCCGCCGGACGGCAAAATAGCCAGAACCGCGCTCGCCGGCGCGGAGCCGCCCGTGGCGAACCGGCCAGGCCGCCTGCGGCAGCTCCGCTCGCTCGCGCGGCGTTTCACGGCCCACGAGTCGGGCGACGCCGATCACTTACGCACCGAGCTGCGCACGCTCGCGCAGCCGGTGCGTCGCTACGACGACGCTGACGGCGGCATTCAAGACGGGGCCATTTTCATTTTCGCCCACGGCACCAATCCCGAAGCCATTCTGCTGGTCGAAGCGCTAGGGACGACCGTGGACGAGTCGCGCTGGCACTACAGCCTGTTTCCCACGACGAGCGCCGACCTGCACGTAGAGGTCGACGGCAAGGACATCTGGATGCGGTCCGGCGCTCCCGGCATTGTCGGTAATCCGACCGACGATTATTGGCTGTTCTCGCTGCCGGCAGGAAGTTGATATTCACGATCGAATGGTCGCTCCGCGGAGAAGCCAGACAGCCGGAAACCGAAAAGATAGGAACACCTCCAGATGGCCACTGGGAAGCCCGGCTGAAGCCGGCTCACAGCAGCGATCATTTCCAGCCGCGAACGGTGGTGGCCAGTACCCAAAGTTCAACTGTCACCCAAGTCTCATTTTGAGATTATCGCAACTCTATAGAGCAATGTAACTTACTGCGAACGCGCAAAGCGGTGCGCAAACAAAAGCGACGCGCGCCTGTCGCTTTTGCAATGGAACATTGCGTATTTGACGCGACACGCGTGTCGCCTCTCCTTGTCTAGTGCCTTACGCACAATGCCGGCCGGGCGTAAACTTGCTCCTCATGGAAACCACACCGCCCCTCGGCTCGACCAAGTCCGATCTCGACACGCCGGCCCTCTGCCTCGACCTCGACGTCATGGAGTCGAACATCCGCCACGTCGCCGCCACCTGCCGAGAGCACGGCGTGGCCTGGCGGCCGCACTCCAAGGGGCATAAGGTCGCGGCGATTGCCCAGGCTGAAATCGCGGCGGGCGCCCTGGGGGTCACCTGCGCCAAGCTGGCCGAGGCGGAAGTCATGGCGGCCGGAGGCGTGCGCGATATCCTCATCGCCAATCTGGTCGTCGGGCCGCACAAGGTCCGTCGCCTGGTCGAGCTGCGACGCACCGCCGATCCGATCGTGTGCATCGACCACATCGACCAGGCCCTGCCGATCGGCCGGGCCATGAGCGAAGCCGGGCTGCAAGTGAGGGCGATCGTGGAAGTCGACATCGGCTTGCGGCGCGTCGGCGTCTTGCCGGGAGCACCGACCGTGCAGTTGGCAAAACAACTCGTCGAGCTGCCGGGCATCAATTTCGCCGGCATCATGGGTTACGAAGGACATCTGCTTACCGTGGCCGACGCCGACCAAAAGGCCGAGCAAATCCGCCAGGCGCTGGGGACTCTTGTCGAAACCAAGGCGGCACTGGAGGCGGCCGGCGTCGCTTGCCCGATCGTGTCGTGCGCCGGCACCGGCTCTTATCTTTACGCCGCGCGCCAGCCGGGCGTCACCGAGCTACAAGCGGGTGGCGCGATTTTCATGGACGCCTTTTATCGGCACAAGTGCCAAGTGCCCGACCTGGGCTTCGCGTTGACGATCGTGACCACGATCGTCAGCCGTCCGGCGCCGGAACGGGCCATCATCGACGCGGGCCGCAAAACGCTGCACGGCGACTTCCAGCCGCCGTTTGTGGTCGGGCGCGACGACGTGCAGGTGGGCCGGCTGTCGGCGGAGCACGGCCAACTGGAGCTTGCGCCGTCGGCGCAGAACCTGCGCATCGGCGACCGTTTGGAGCTCGTGCCCGGCTATGCCGACCTGACGACGGTACTCCACAATCAGTACTACTGTTTCCGCGGCGGCAAATTGGCCGCTATTTGGCCGATCGAGGGCCGGGGAAAACTGACCTGAGAGGCTGTCCGAGAGGTCTCCGTGGGGCGGCCTTCCTAGGCCGTCGCTCGGTCGAGACTGCCTGGGAAGGCCGCCCCACGACTAAGCTCTTCCCACAGATACGCGCTGGCCTTGATGCCGCGGTGAAAATCGAGCAAGCGAAACTTCTCGTTCGGACTGTGCGTGTTGTCGTCGTTCAACCCCCAGCCCAAGAGCAGCGTGTCGACGCCCAATGGCTGGCGGAAGGTCGAGACCACCGGAATCGAACCGCCTTCGCGGATGTAAACCGGCGCCCGGCCAAAGCCGTGCTCGATGGCCTTGGCCGCCGCCTGAATGAAAGGACTATTCAGCGGCACCACCACGCCCGGTGCGCCGTGATAAGCCATCATCTCCATCTTGATGCCCGGCGGGCACAGCCGCTCAGTCGCACGCGCCGCGGGACGAACACGGGAGCGGCGGGGCCGAATCTGGTGGCTGCCCAGCGCGGCCGAGTGCTCAAAGGAACAAGGAGACGGGCGACGGGCTTGACAGCTGCGCGGCGCTTCGCTGAATTATCTGTATCGCGTTCCGGCTGGCAGTGATTTCATTCCCTATTCTCTCAGATGTGGCACCATGACCAACTTTATCCGCAGGCGTCTACAGGTTTTTGTATCATCGACGTACCACGACTTGATCGAGGAACGACAAGCGGCCGTTGAAGCCATCTTAGCGGCGGGCCATATTCCCGCAGGGATGGAGTTATTCCCGTCTTGCGATGCCTCACAACTGCAAGTCATCAAGGAATGGATCGATGAATCGGACGTCTATCTTCTTATTTTCGGAGGTAGATACGGGAGCATCGAGCCAGAGACCGGAAAAAGCTACTCGCAACTCGAATTCGAATACGCGCTCCAAACGAACAAGCCGCTCTTTTCATGCGTCATCAAAGATGACGCCCTCGAGCACCGCACTATGGAGAGAGGGCGAGCCGTGCTCGAATTGGGGAATCCAAGTGCATTGCAACACTTTCGCGAAATAGTCACCGGTAAGACCGTAAGGTTTTGGAGTGATGCAAAGGATATCAAAATCATTGTTGGCGAAACGCTCGGCCATTTTTCCCGCAGAGAGGACTTGGTCGGCTGGGTCAGGCCTACGGAACGAGCAAATATATCAGCGCTGGCTGACGAGATTGCGCGATTAAGTAAAGAGAATTCTGATCTTCGACAGGAGTTTTTTACGAAGGCGATCCCCAATCGCGCTGATTTGTATCGGTCGTGCATCGATCTCGTCAAAAGCTCGCAGCAAATCCGTGACACATCGTGGGGTCAGTACACTCGCCCCTTAGACGAGTTCGCTCTCGCTGCGCGGCAGGAATATCGCCGTGCCGTGAGTGAAGCGATTCGGAAAGGGAGGTCTTATCGAGAGCTGTTTAGCAAGTCGGAGCAACGGTCCGAACTGATAAGCGATGCTAAACAAAAGCTTCAGCAGAAAGGCGGCTATGAGGCAAAAATACTTGATATCGACCTTTCGCGCATCTCAATTCTGGACTTCATGATCGGCGATGATTCCAAGGTCATTTTATCGCATGTGGACGCGCGCCATGAGGTACCAACATTTCTGTACGTTCATTCCAGAGACGTTGCACAAATTTTCCTGCGTCTTTTTCAGGAGTGTTGGTCATTAGCTAATGATCTTGCGAAGTCTGTTAAAGATGCAAAACAGTCACACCGAGGAACCGATCGCGGTAGTCGCCGCTGAATTCGCCCGCCGTAGCTCCTGGCGCGGCAGCCAGACCGTACGACTTGCGTCCTTCCATCGGGCGTTATACTCGCCGAACTGACGGCGCGGCCATCGACCACCGATTCGTCGTACGGCGGAAAAATCGACGTCACTGGCCACATTTCCGGCCGGTACGCGGTTGAGCGCGTCGGCCCATCGCGGCACGCTTCGGCACCGAACGGATTAATCTGGCGCAGGCATTCATCGACGCGGATCACAATCCGGCCCTATCCGACTCAATTCTTCCCACAGATACGCGCTGGCCTTGATTCCGCGGTGAAAATCGAGCAAGCGAAATTTCTCGTTCGGGCTGTGCGTGTTGTCGTCGTTGAGTCCCCAGCCGAGCAGCAGTGTGTCGACGCCCAACTGCTCGCGGAACGTGGAGACTACCGGAATCGAGCCGCCCTCGCGGATGTAAACCGGCGACCGGCCGAAACCATGTTCGATTGCCTTCGCCGCCGCGCGAATGTACGGACTCTCGAATGACACAACGACGCCCGGCGCGCCGTCATAGGCCATCAGCTCCATCTTGATGCCCGGCGGGCACAACCGCGTGAGCATTGTCTCCAGTGCGGCGTGGATCTTCTTGGGATCCTGCCGCGGAACCAGGCGGAAGCTGAACTTGGCGCCGGCCCTGGCGGGCAACACGGTCTTCGAGCCTTCGCCTTGATAGCCGCTGAACAGGCCGTTGATATCGAACGTCGGCCGCGCCGAGCGCCGCTCGAGCGTCGAATAACCCTTCTCGCCCGCCGTCGTTGCAATGCCCAGCTCGTCGCAGAACTCCCGGTCGTCGAAATTGAGGGCCGCGAACTGCCGCCGCTCGGCCTCGGTCAGCGGTTCCACGTCGTCGTAGAAGCCGGGCACCTGGATCTGCCCGTCGCGATTGATGAGAACCGCGAGCATCTGGGTCAGTGCATTGGCGGGATTCATCACTCCGCCGCCGAACGTGCCGGAGTGCAAGTCCTGCTTCGGGCCGGTGAGCCGCAGCTCGAAATAGGCGATGCCTCGCAGTCCGTAGGTGATGGCCGGCTGGTCGGGCGCGAATTGGCTGGTGTCGCTGATGACCACCACGTCGCAGGCCAGCCGCTGCCGATGGGCGGCGATGAAGTTGTCCAAATGCTCGCTGCCGACTTCTTCTTCGCCCTCGATCAAGAATTTGACGTT
The DNA here is from genome assembly GCA_035533075.1 of Pirellulales bacterium. NCBI lineage: Bacteria > Pseudomonadati > Planctomycetota > Planctomycetia > Pirellulales > Pirellulales bacterium. Next base: position 26,218 of record DATLUO010000163.1, read on the forward strand.
CACCGGCAGGCGGCCGGCCGTGCGCATCCACGCCTCGGCGCTTTTGACGTGCGTGAACATCTGACCCTTATCGTCGGTGGCGCCACGGGCATAAAGGTTGCCGTCGCGGCGGGTCGGCTCGAACGGCGGAGAGTGCCATTCATGGAGCGGATCCGGCGGCTGAACGTCGTAGTGGCCGTAAACCAGCGCCGTCGGTGCGCCCGGTGCGCCAAGCCACTCGGCGTACACGATCGGATGTCCGGGGGTCTCGCACAGCTCGACCTTCATCTCCAGCCCGCGGAGCTGGGCCGCCACCCATTCGGCCGCCCGTCGCACGTCGGCCCGATGGCGGCTGTCGGCGCTGACGCTCGGAATGCGCAGCAACTCGCACAGCTCTTCCTCGAAGTCGGCCGCGTGCTGGTTCAGATAGTCGTCGATGTCGGGCATAGATGCTCCTCCTGATCGTTTGGCCCCACGACGGGCATTCACTATAATGTTCCACAGCGAATCCGACCATGCTTGAGCACATCGAGGGACCGCCATGCCGGAACCGGCCGTTGCCGAGCCCGACCAGATTGAAGTCGCACCCGCCAAAATACAACAACCGCGCGGCAAGCCGAAGCGTCAGCCACGCTACAACGTGGTGCTTTGGGACGACGACAAGCACAGCTATGCCTATGTCATTGTGATGCTGAAAGAGCTGTTTGGGCACCCGTTCGAGAAAGGTTTCGAGCTGGCCAAGGAAGTCGATACCCGCGGCCGCGTGATCGTGCTCACGACCACCAGGGAACACGCGGAGCTGAAGCGCGACCAGATTCACGCCTATGGCAAAGACGACGGCATCGAGGGTTGCTTAGGTTCGATGTGGTCGACGATCGAACCCGTGGAAGCGTGAAGGATGACGATTGTGGATCTTCCTCGGCCCCTGTTTCGCACGGCGACGCTCGGTTGCAAGGTCAACCAGTACGAAACGCAGTACGTGCGCGAGGGTCTGGAGCTGGCGGGCTACCGCGAAGCCGCCGACGGCGAAACGGCCGACCTCTGCGTCGTGAATACCTGCACCGTGACGGCCGAAGGCGACGCCAAAAGCCGCCAGACCATTCGTCAGCTCGCCGTCCGCAATCCGGGCACGCGCATCGTGGTCATGGGATGCTATGCCACCCGCGCCCCCGACGAAGTGGCGGCCCTGCCCGGAGTGGCGGAAGTCGTTCGCGACAAGCGCGAGTTGCCCGACCTGCTGGGCCGCTTCGGCGTGATCGACGTTCCGACCGGCATCTCGCGGTTCGATTGCCGCAAGCGGGCCTACGTGAAGGTGCAGGACGGCTGCCTGCTGCGGTGCAGCTTCTGCATCATCCCGCACGTCCGCCCCCAGTTGGCCAGCCGCCCGCCGGAACTCATTCTCGACGAAGTGCGGCGGCTGCGCGACAATGGCTATCGCGAGGTGATCCTTACGGGCATCCATCTGGGTCACTACGGCGTCGATTTCAACGCGGGCCGGGCCAAGGCAGACTGGCTGCGCCTTTCGCACTTGCTCGACCGGCTGGCGCGGCTGGACGGTGAATTTCGCATTCGGCTGTCGAGCATCGAGGCCACCGAAGTGACACGGGAACTGATCGACGTGATGGCGTCCCATCCGACGCGCATCTGCCCTCACCTGCACGTCTCGCTGCAAAGCGGCTCCGACCGCGTGCTGCGGCGGATGCGGCGGCGGTGGGGAAGCCAACGGTTTGTCGACCGATGCGGGCTGGTGAAGGAAAAACTCGATCGGCCGGCGTTCACGACCGACGTGATCGTGGGCTTTCCCGGCGAGACCGACGCCGACTTCGAAGCGACATGCCAGGTGGTTGACACGGTGGGCTTTTCGAAACTGCACGTCTTTCCGTTCAGCTCGCGCCGTCCGACGCCGGCCGCCGACATGCCCGACCAGGTGCCGAAGCACGTCAAACAAGAACGGGCACAACGACTGGCGAAGCTGGAGGAAGAATTGTCGCGTCGCTATGCCGAAGGACTCATCGGCCGGCGGTTGCAGGTGATGGTGGAATCGCCCGTGGCCGATCGGCCAGGTTGGGCCTATGGCACATCCTGCCGCTACGTGCCGGTTGCGGTTCCCGCCACGCCGCAATGCTACGGCAAATTCAAAGACGCCGTTGCGGCGCGGTTCGCCGCCGGCCGCTTGGAAGCGGTTAGCACGCTGTAACGTCCGCTGGCGTGTGAGCCACTAGGGCTTATAGAACGCCGCCTGTCATCGACAGGCATTGTCACGCCCACCGCGCGCTTGCCGCGCCGACCATCCAAGGATGAAAACCATGCGCAGAGTCTTTAATTGGAAATGGACCTTACCTCTCGTCGCCGCGCTGATCTCAACGACTTCGGCGCGGGCCGGCGAAGAACGGCGACACGACGAAGCCCCGCCTTCTCGCCGGCACGGACATGGCGACGAACCGTCGCCTGGGCTCTCACATCACCAGCATCAGCACAGCGGCCATGCTCACCATCGGACGGCCACTCACGACGGGCGGCATTACGCCGGCCACCACGCGCATCATGGGTCCCGACCATCGGCCGTACATCACGGCCATTGCCTAGAGCATCATGCCCATCACGCGCACCACGCATCTCACCACGACGCTGGGCCGCCGCATCATCACGCTGGTCCGCCGCAGCACGCGGGACCGCACGGCGACGGGCAGCACGCCCACGCGGTATCGGAACACCACCGTGGACCGTCGCACCACGCCCACCATCATGCCACTTGGCGACAACACGCCGGGACGCACCACCACGCGGGCTACGAGCGCGGCGGGCCGCACGCGGGCCAGCACCATTCACGTGCGAGCGGCCATACGTCTGGGGCGGCATCGCACCACGGCGGGCACGCGGGAGAGGCAAGTCCGCGGCACCATCGGCATTGGCGCCATCAGCCGGAAGACGGGGGCGAGCGGCCGTAGCGTCGGTGTCAATCCGCGAATCCGGCCGTTGCCAAACGCTCGTCCAGCAACGCCGGCAGCGGCGAGCGGCACGCGCCGGTACGGCCGTAAAGCTTCGCCGAACCCGTTCCCATTTCACACTAACCCGAAGCGCAAGCGAGGTTTTGCCGCCTTTTCCATGTTGCTCGCTAGCGCTTCGGGTTGGTGTACGGCACCTGCATACCGGCTTCGGCGAAGCTTTAGGGCCGGGCAGTCGCTGCGTTTCTGGCGCCAAACCCAGGTGCCTTACCCGGCATCTTGACGCCTGCCGCTCGCCCGTCTCAAACCCCCTTCCACAAATCCGGCGGGGGCCTATAATACGTGATTCTTTGAAGTCGCCAACCTTTGCCCGGACGGATTTCAGATGCCCAAGCAAAAGACCCACAAGGCCACCAAGAAGCGGTTTCGCCTCTCGGCGAACGGTAAAGCCATGCACCGCCATGCGGGCACCAGCCACTTGGCGGCCGGCATGTCGAAAAAACGCCGCCGCAATTTGCGCGGCACCACCGCCGCCGCCGAGGTCGAGTCGAAGCGGGTGCAGACCCTGCTCGGCAAGTACAGTTATTAACCGCGGCGCAAGACCAGCAAAAAAGGACAGACTGCCATGAGAAGCATGAAGGGCGCGGCCCGCACACAGGCCAAGAAGCGGTTGTTCCGCAAGGTGAAGGGCTACGTCGGTGGCCGCGGCCGACTCTATCGAACGGCCAAGGAGACGTTGGCCCGCGCCGGCGCCTATGCCACCCGCGACCGTCGCGCTCGCAAGCGCGATTTCCGCCGCTTGTGGATCATCCGCCTGAACGCGGCCGTCCGCGAGCGGGGTCTGCGCTACAGCGAGTTTATCAACGGCCTCAACAAGTCGGGGATGGAACTCGATCGAAAGATGCTTTCGGAGATGGCCATCGCCGATCCGGCCGGTTTCGACGTGGTGGTGGCCCAGGTGCGGCAGGCACTCGCCGTAGGCTAACGGCGGCTGTCTCCGGTTTGTTTCGGACGATATACTGGAGATAGCATTTTCCAGGCTCGGCCAATCGGTTGATCGATGTTGGAACCGTCACGACAGACTGCCCACCGCTGCTGTATTCTGGTGTCGCCGGAAGACGGTGGCTATTGTGTTCGCGCCGCCGATCTGGCGGGTGTCGTTAGCGAAGGCGATACCGTCGAGGAAGCCGTGCAAAACATCAAAGAGGCTTACGCCGGAGCGATCGAGAGCTACCTCGAACACGGCGATGCAATCCCGTGGCTAGTTCCTCCCCGAGAACCGGAGGAACAGGAGCAGTGCCTGTGGATCGATCTCGATGTCTGAGTTACCGCGGGTAACCGGCGCCGAGGCGTGCCGGGCGTTTGCGAAGTTCGGTTTTGCCTTGGACCGAATCAGCTCGTCGCACCACATCTTCAGGAAGCCCGGTTTCCCGAACGTCCTCTCCGTCCCGATCCACGGCAACAAGGCTCTAAAGAAGGGTACGCTCCGTTCGCTTATCCGCGATGCGGAGATTTCGGTCGAACAATTTGTGCAAGCTCTTAAGTGACGAGGTGCGCGGCTGTGAAGCTCGACGATTTCAAGCTTGAACTCGATCAACTTGAAGCTGCCGCGCTGGCGGCATTCAATGCTGCCGGCAGCGCTGAACCGCTGGAAGCCGCCCGCGTGGAATACCTCGGTGCCAAAAGCGGTCGGTTGAAGGATCTACAAAAGGGGCTGGGCGGCGTCGACAAGCCCGATAAGCCGGCCGCGGGCAAACGCTTCAACGAAGTCAAGCAATCCGTGGAAGCCGCGTTCGAAGCCGCACGCCGGCGCGCCGAGCAGGCGACCGTCTCCACGGGCACGTCCGCTCAGTTCGATCCGACCTTGCCCGGCCGCCGCCCGCGTTTGGGGCACCTTCATCCGCTGACGCAGACGATCGACGATCTGAAGCAGATCATGGGCCGGCTCGGCTTCAATGTGGCCGAAGGCCCGGAGATCGAAGACGAGTGGCACAACTTCGAGGCACTCAACATCCCCGGCGAACATCCGGCCCGCGATCCGCTGGAGAATTTCTATTTGGCCGCCGCGCAGACCTCGGCCGGCAAGAGTGGCTCGGCCCCGCCGATGCTGCTGCGCAGCCAGACGAGCACGGTGCAAATCCGCGTGATGGAACAAACACGGCCGCCCGTGCGTATCATTTCGCTGGGCCGCGTTTACCGGCCCGACACCGCCGACGCCACGCACTATCCCATGTTCCATCAAATCGAGGGCCTGTTGGTCGATCGTCACGTGACCATGGCCGATTTGAAGAGCGTGTTGCGGCTGTTCGCCATGAGTTACTTCGGCGGCGACGTCCACATTCGCTTCCGGCCGTCGTTCTTTCCCTTCACCGAGCCGAGCGTGGAGGTCGACATGAGCTGGCACGACCGCTGGATCGAAATGGGCGGCGCCGGCATGGTCGATCCGAACGTGCTGCGGGCGGTCGGCTACGATCCCGAGGAAGTGAGCGGTTTTGCCTTCGGTCTGGGCGTGGAGCGCGTCTGTGCCCGACGCCATCAGGTGACCGACATCCGCGAGTTCTATCGCAATGATGTGCGGTTCCTCGAACAATTCTAGTCAGCCGGGCTGCTCGAGCGCGCGGACCGCGTCGTTGAGCAGAGCGACAAACGGCGGCGGGTTGTAAAGACCCAGCAGCAGCACCAACGCCATGCACAACAAGATCGGCAGACCGGTGCCGATGCTGTCCTGGAAGCCGGCCGGCGCCGCCTCAGCGGAGGGCGACCCAAACGACATCGAAACCACCGTCACTCCCATGCCGATAAAGACCATGAAGAGCAGCAACACGAACAGACCTCCGGCCCAATAGTGTCCGGTGACAAACGTGGCCGAGAGAATCTGAAACTCACTGACGAACGGGGCGAACGGCGGCGACGCCGTGATGGCAAAGAAGCCCGCCAGGAACATCGCCCCGGAAAGCGGCAACCGCCGCAACACGCCGTGCAGATCGTCGGTGAATTTACTGCCGTAGGCGCGGTGGATGTTGGCGGCCGAGAGAAAGAGCACACCTTTGGTCAACCCATTGTGGACGACGTGCAGCAGTGAGCCAAGCACCGCCGTGCCGCCCACGCCGATGCCGAACACCAGAATGCCCATGTGCTCCACGCTCGAATAGGCCAGCAGCCGCTTCACGTCGCGCTGCCGGATCATGAACACCGCCCCCAGAGCCATCGAGAACATTCCGATCAACATCATGATCCGCTGCACGAAAGGAAGGTCATGCGCCACGGCGGCGATCTGATAGAACCGCAGAATGGCCAGAAACGCGCAACTGGTCAAACTGCCGGCCATCAGCGCGCCGAGAAGGCCCGGCGCCTCGCCGTAGGCGTCCGGCTTCCAGGTATGCATCGGCGCCAGGCCCATCTTCGTGCCATAGCCGACGAACAGCAGCACGAACGCGGCGTGCAGCCAGGGCAAGGAGAGGTGGGGGGCCTCGCGGACGAGATCGTCGAACAGCAGCGTCGCTTCCAGGCCGGCGTGGAGCGACGAGTAGGCGAGAAAAAACGAGCCGAGCAGCGCCAAGGCGATACCCACGGAGCAGATCACCAGGTATTTCCACGTCGCCTCCAACGACCGCCGGTTGTGATTGAAATAGATGCCGGGAGCGGTCGCGAGGGTCGTGGCTTCCATGGCCACCCACATCACGCCCAGATGATGCGACAGCACGATGAGCGTCATCATCGCTTGCGCCAACAGCAGGCAAGCGCAGAACACGCGGTTCGGCCGCTCCTGCCTCAGGGCCAGATAGGGCGGCGCGTAGAGCGAGCAGAGCACGAAAAAAAGGGCGTTGAATCCAAGAAACAGCTTGCTCAGCGGGTCGAGCGACAGCCAGCCGCCGAAGGCCGACACCTCGCCCTGGTCCAACGCCGCGGCGACCAGGCCAAGTTGAATCGCCCCCGCCAGCGGCACCAGCCAGGGCCGCCAACGGTTCGACGGTGTGGCGAACACCACCGCGGCGGCCAGGAGCGGACAGAGAATCAGCCAAACGGCCATCGGTCAGTCCCGCAGGGTTTTCAGGTGGGTGGGGCTGGCTTCGCCGAAGGCGCGGCTGACGTGGTTGATGATGATGCCCATCACGAACACGCCGACGAACAGGTCGAGCAGCACGCCCAGCTCGACGAGGCTCGGAATCGCATCCACCAGCAGCAGGCCGAAGATAAAGATGCCGTTTTCCAGCACGATGTAGCCCAGCACCTGCGTGAGCGCCCGCCAGCGCGTGGTAAGAATCACCGAACCTGCGAAGACGGTGGCCAGGGCGGCGGGCACCACGAGATTGCTGCTGTCATCGGCACGCAGCGGCAGCCGGGCGGCGAAGGCCATGGCCAGCACGGTGCCCACCGCTCCCACGAGCAGCGCCGGCACGATGCCGATGGTCGATTCCTCGTCGCGGCGGATATCCACTTCGCGGAGGGCCTTCAACAACAGCCAAGGAATCACGGCCCCTTTGACGGCGGCCATGACGAGGGTCAGAACGATCAGCCGCGGCACCGCCCATGCGTCGCCGCCGCCGGCCGCACTATCCGCCACTCGGCCTCCAAAATGCGCCACCGGGTAGGCCAGCGCCAGCAACACTCCCTGCAAAGCCACCGCCCGCACGACCGCACGCAATTGCGTCGACGTGAGGATGTACAGATTCATCAACAGCACGAGGACCAGCAGCGGATCGAGGGATTTAATCGTCATCTATGCATACGCGATGATGAGCACCAGCCCCAAGGCCGACAACACGACCGCGGCGATCAGCAGGTGCGGGAGCGACACCAGACGCAGCCGCGCCATGCCCGATTCGACGACGCCGACCACGACGGCGACCGCCAGCACGCCGGCCACAAAAACGACCCAGTCGACCAGGCCGACGCCCGTAGCCAGCGGCACCGACAGTTGCACGATGAGGGCCGCGAACACGAATAGTTTGACGGCCGCCCCGTAGACGATCAAGCTCAGGGCCGGCCCGCTGTGGTCGAGCACCATGACTTCATGAATCATGGTCAGTTCGAGGTGCGTATTGGGGTCGTCGAACGGAATGCGGCAGTTCTCGACGAGCAGCAGCACGAACCAGCTTGCCAGAATCAGCAGCATGCCGGCCCCGGCCGTTCCCCATTGGGCTTCGAGCGACGTATCGAGCATGCCCGCCAACCGCAGCGATCCGCTGATCTTCGCCAGCACCAGCAGGCCGAAAAACAACACCGGCTCCGCCAGGCAGGCATACGTCGCCTCGCGGGCCGACCCCATCCCTTCGAAGGCCGAGCCGGTGTCGAGCGCGGCCAGCACGGTGAAGAAACGCCCCAGTCCCAGCAGGTAGGCGAAAAGAACCAAGTCGCCCGTAAAAGACAAGGGGGCGTCGTGCTCTCCCAGCGGAACGATCATGGCTGCCAGCAAGGCCGTGGCCAGGCCGATCACCGGACCAAATTTGAACACCCAGGTCGTCGTCTCGCTGAAGACCGATCCCTTTTGCACCAGCTTCCACAGATCGTAGTAGACCTGCGCCAGCGGCGCCCCGGTGCGGCCGGCGAAGAACGCCTTGGTCTTGTTGATCACGCCCGGCAGCAGCGGCGGCAGGGCCAAGACCAGCAGAATGTGCAATAGAAAGTTGATCATATCTGGAGGATGGCCTTCCCAGGCCATCTCGTTGCTTGTTTTCGTGCTGGACGGCCTGGGAAGGCCATCCTCCGGACGTCGCATATTGACCTGAGCACGGCCTTAACTCCACACCAACAGGAGAATGAGCGTCGCGAAAATGTAGAGCAGGTAGACCTGGAGACTGCCGCGTTGCAGGACGCGAAACCGGGTGAAGAAGCGTGCCGCCCAGGCGAACGACGGCCCGATGCCGCGGTCGAGGACCGTTTCCGGCACGTGCGTATGGAAATCGGCCTGTTGCGGAAACAGGCCCTTGGGCCGGTGCTCGTGACGGCGGGGCAGCAAGGCCCAGGCGAAAAGATCGACGAGCATCTGAGCGAACGACGACGCCGTGTACTGCATCCGCGGCGACGGGGCCGCGAAGCCGCAGTCCCAAGTGAGGGTTGAGGCGACTTCGCCGCTGCGCAGCCTCTGCCGGAGGAAGACGCCGATCGCGACGGTGAGCGCGATCAGCGCCGCGGCCGCCACGCTGATCCGTCCCAGCGGCGCCAAGCTGACGAGCGGCTGCTCTGGGGCGGCCACGTTCACGGTCCATGCGCGGGCAGCTTGTTCGAGCCAGGGGGCGACGAGAACGGGCAGCAGCCCGATCGCGGCGCAGCACGTGGCCAGGATGCACATCGGACCGAACATCGTCACGGGTGCTTCATGCCCCCGCCGGGCGTGCTCCGACCGAGCGACGCCGAGAAACACCGCGCCGAACACTTTGGCGAAACAGGCGGCGGCCAGCACGCCCATCAGCGCCAGCGCCGGCGCGGCAAAGGCCGCGATCGGCCAGCCCGGCGATCCCTTCAGGCCCAGCGTCTTGAAGAGTCCCAAGTAGATCAACAGCTCGCTCACAAAACCGTTCAGCGGGGGCAGACCGCAGATGGCGACCGCGCCGATCAGAAACAATACCGCGGTGCGGGGCATGGGTTTGGCCAGTCCGCCCAACAGGTCGATCTCGCGTGTGCCGACGGCGTGGATCACCGAGCCGGCGCTCAAGAACAACAGCGACTTGAACAAGGCGTGGTTCCAAACGTGCAACAGGGCGCCGCCGAGGCCCAGCACGACCCACGAGACTTGTCCCAGCGATCGGCCGACCAGCGCCAGACCCAGCCCCAGCAGAATGATGCCGATGTTCTCGATGCTGTGGTAGGCCAGCAACCGCTTGAGGTCGTGCTGACCGATGGCGAACGCGACGCCAAGCACGCCGGAGATCACGCCCAGGCCCAGCACCAGCCCTCCCCACCACAGCGGCGGATGCGGCAACAGCGAGCCGATGCGCACCAGGCCGTAGATGCCCATTTTGATCATCACGCCCGACAGCAGCGCCGAGACGTGACTGGGCGCCATGGCATGCGCGCTGGGCAGCCAGATGTGCAGCGGCATGACGCCGGCCTTCGTGCCGAATCCCAACAGGGCGACGAGAAAGATGGCGGTGGCCAGGCCCGGCGTCGCCGCTTCGAGGCTGACGAAGTCGAACGTTCCGCTCACGCTCCACATCAGGGCGAACAGCCCGACCAGGCAGAGCGTGGCGAAGTGGCTGGCGGCCAGATAGATCCAGGCCGCCTCGCGCACCTGTTGGTCGTGGTCTTCGGTGGCGACCAGGAAGAAGGCGCTGAGGGCCATCGCTTCCCAGGCATAGAGAAACAGCACGCCGTCGCGCGCGACGACCAGCAGCGTCATCGCCGCCGCCAGCAGTCCATAGAACAGCGACAGCTTGCGATGGTTTTCCGGGTGTTCCGTGGCCTTCCAATAGCCGACGCCATAGACCGCCCCGCAGAGCGAAACGAGCAGCACGGGCAGCAGAAAAAACGCCGAAAGAAAATCGACGCCCACGGTCAACGTGCCGCCGGTCGGCGAGGGACAGGTCAGGCCTTGACCTACCGCGCCGGATAAGCGCCCCACGGCGCCGATCAACCCGCAGCCGCAGCCCACGATCACCAGCAGCGCCGCCAGGCGTTGGCCGAAGAACGAGCGGCGATCGAAAAAAAATCCCGGCACCCCGCTGACGGCGAGCAAGACGACGGCCGCGATCACCCATTGTTCGGCGTTCACGTCGCTATGATACAAGCCGGGCGACGGCCTTCCTAGTGCCGCGTGCCAAGAGTTGGTGGAACAGCAACAACCTACCAATGGAAGTGCAAGTGCGGCAGCGATTCTTGCAGACGGCCCGCGGCCTCGTCGGTCACCTGGCTCCCTTCGATATAAAGCGTTTCGAGTTGGTCGAAGCCGAGCAGCTTTTCCAGGCCGGCGTCGGTGAGGGGTGCGTTCTGCAGAATCAAGGCGGTCAAGTCGGGCATGCCGCGGACGCTCCCCAATGCGTCGTCGCCGATCTGACTGGCTCCGAATCGAAGCGTGCGCACGTGTTCCAGCGACGTCAGCTTTTTCAGGCCCGCGGAAGTCACCGCCGCGCTGCCGAAATTGAGCGTCTCCAATCGCCGCATGCCGAGCACCGGACCGAGCCCCTCGTCGGTGACGCTCGTTTCGCCGAGAACGAGCGTTTGCAAATCGGTCAGCCCGGCCAAGTGTCGCAGGCCCACGTCCGTGAGCTCCGTGTTTTTCAGCACCAGCTTGTGCAAGCCCGGCAGACCTTCGAGAGTGGCCAGATCGTCGTCGGCGACGGGTTGCGTCTCCAACTCGATTGAGTCGGATTTACCTTCCCGGACTCGCTCGATCTGCTCGGTCAGCGAATCTTCGGCTGGCGCGTCTTTGCGACTTGGTACGCTGGCCGACCGCGGCGCTGGCGGAGGTTCGCAACCGGCGATGAGCGACAATAAAACAAGGGCGAGCGGCAGGCGTGAGCGTGCCGCTGCGCGAGCCAAGCGAACACGACACTGCACGCGGTGGTCATTGCGGTAGCCGACATTCTTTTCCAACCAACTATTTCTCGATGCCAAAATCGCCGTCCCTCTGCCGCCAGACCGAGTGAATGTGATTGGCGGGGTTGCCGGCGCCGTCGGGCTGGTTGTTGCAGAATTCGATGACAAACGTCGGCCCCTGCACGCGGTAAGAATGGCCGATGCCCGGCCTGTCGGGTCCGGCCCAGGCAAAATAGACCTTCTGGATGCCGGCATCGCGCACCTCGGCCAACCGCTTCTGGCCGACTTCGGGCGTCATGTTTTCGGTGTACGCCTCCAACAGCGTCCACAGGATTTTAACCTGGTCGTCGCTCAGTTCGGTGCCCGGCAGGCCCTCGGGGCCGCTTTGCGGCGGCTGCGGCTGGGCGGCGCCGCGAATATCGGCGGGCGACTTGTCGGCAATCACGGCCTTGCCCCGCTGATCGGCGGTGAGCGACTTCAAAAGCTGGAAGGCCAGGTCTTCTTCCGCGTGCAGCACGCGCGTGCCCCGCGGCGGACCGACCTTCACGTCGCTGCGCACTTCGGCCGGGTTGGCGCCGTAAAACGTCGGCGTGACCGAGGCGATTTTGCCGGCGTCGACCACGAAATTCAGCGAAAGATGATGACCCTCGACGCTGAGGCCCCAGCGGTCCGACTCGCTGGGCTGCCCGAAGAGGGTGAAGTAGTAGCGTTCGGGGTCGCGGAGGGGAGAACCCTGCCGGCCTTTTTCCAGTTCGCGCAAGATGGCCTCCAGGCTCATGATGGTCTTGGCTTTGTCATAGCCGAGCTGGCTGACGGCACTGCGCAGCAGAGCGTGGGCCCGCTTTCGCTGCTCGCCGTCCATGTGCTTGACTTGCAGGCCCTTGCGCTTGTCCTTGGGAATATAGTGCCAATCGAGCCGGGCCGGGTCGTCGAATTTCATGGTGGCCGCGGCCCGTTGCTCGGCGGAAAGGCCGGCCAAAAAGTCGCGGGCGGCCTGCGTCATGTCGGCGCCGGCCGGGCGAAAATTCATCGCCGCCAGCGTGCCGGCCGAAGAGATCAAAAGGACGGCCAGTGCGGCCAGGGATTTACGGCTTTGCATCGTCAGGACTCCCGTGCGTGGTGCGGTTCGTTTCCGCCCACGATAGTCTGCCAAGGGGCTGCTGGCCAGTGGCCCGTGGTTTTGCCGCCCAATTTGCCTTATAATCGGCCTGCTTAACCCCCGGCGTTTTGGCAATCATCATGGCTCACCTTCCGCGACTTTTGTTGACCCTGCCGCTGACAGCGGCGATTTGGCTGACGGCCGGTCCTGCCTCGGCCCAGGCTCCCGCCGCGACGGGCCCGGAAATGCCTTGGCAAGTCGCCGTGTTGTTCACCGCCAATTGGGTGTTGGCGGCGGTGGCTGTGGCCATTCTGTCCCGGCCCTCGAAGCGTCCCGATAAGCCGAAGAAGTCCCTGGACGAAGAGGCCGCCTGATGAACATGCCGATTCTGTTCGCCGACCTGAACGCCACCAAGGTGCTGGGCATCATTCACTGGATTGGCATGGCGTTCGTCTTTTTGTGGTTTCTCGGGTCATGCATGAAAGACGGAATGTGGAACAACGGCCTGCGATGCATCAGCGCATTCGTCGCATCGATGCTGAGCTTTCCGCTGGCCGTGCTGGCGGCGGGCCTGTTCGGCGGCAGTTCCGGAGCCAGCGCGCCGGATGATTACCTGCCGCTGGCGATCGCCATCGGCGCAAACTGGATCGCGTTCGTCGTCTGCCTCGGCGTCATTCTGACTCTGACCGACGGTCTGTCGCAAGTGAAAGTGGCCTTTCACCCCATCGTCAACAGCGTCGGCAGTTTCATCTTTATCTGCGGGATCGCGGCGGTGTTCCTCTTTTACGCGACGCCGATCTACAGCGTCGTGCAAGCGCTCAAGTAGCCGTAGCTGACTTCGTGAGAAGTCAGGTGTTGGCAAGTGGGTGTAGGGTGGGACCAGCGAGCTTGCGAGCGCCGGCCCACTATAAACGACGTCCGTATCGGTGGGCCGGCGCTCGCAAGCTCGCTGGTCCCACCCTACGATTCACGTTTCTTTCAAGGCCCGCTGAAGCTCCGGCAAGGAGGTCACGCCGGTCACCACCAGCAGCAATCCTTCTTCTTGCAGCGTGCGCATGCCGGCCTTGCGGGCGGCCTGCCGGACGGCCTCCACCTGCGGCTTCTTCTGCAGCGTTTGGCGCACCAGGTCGTCGACCACCAGCGACTCGAAGATGCCCGTGCGACCGAAGTAGCCGATGCCGCGGCACTGCCCGCACGGTTCCTGAGGCTGTTCGGGATTCGGCGTCGGCGGACGATAGAGCGCTTCGATGCGGCCTTGGGGAATTCCGAGCTGCTGCAGCAACTGCGGCGGCGGAGCGTAGGCTTCTTTGCACTTGTCACACAGCTTTCGCACCAGCCGCATGTTGACCGCCACCTTCACGGCGCCGGCGTATTTTTGCGGCGGCATCTTCAAGGTCATCACGCGCAACAGCGCCTCGGCCGCTTCCTTGGCCCGCGCCGTGGTGATCACCGTCCGATCCAGGCCCGTCTGGTCGCACAACAGCTCGGCACTTTCCGCGTCCTTCATGTCGGGCACCACGATCACGTCCGGGTACTCGCGGATCAACTTGGGCAAGACCGTGAGCGGCGATTCGCCGCCCGCCGCGTTGAAGGTGGTGACCGGCACGTTCTCGATCTGCACCTCTTTGGCCGCGGCGTCTTCGACGCAGATGAAGCCGCGAGTATAGCGGTCCATGCCGCTGACGATGGCGTGCAACAAGCTCGTCAGGCCCGCGCCCGGCGGCGCCGAGATCACCACCATGCCCGTGCGCGACTCGAGCACCGGTTTCAAATCCTCCCACATCTTCTCGCGCATGCCGAGGTCGATCGACCGTTTCTTGCGCACATCGGGATCGGGGAACTGGATCAGCACGCGCTCGCCGGTTTGTGTGCCCTGGCTCATCACGCGAGGCGTGTGCTTTTTGCCCTGATACTCGGCGCCGAACGATCCCTGTTGCCGTGCCCGCCGCTCGTTGGGGTTCAACGCGCAGAGCACCTTGAGCACGGCCAGCAGCATGTCGCCCGGCTCGCGCTCCAGGTTCTCGCCCGGATGCCAGACGCCATCCACTTGAAAGCGGACCGAAACCGATTGTTGCGTAAAGTCGAGCATGATCGAGTCGGCCCGGTTGTCGAGACCCTGGGCCAACAACTCGCGGGCCGACAGAAAGCCGGGGGCCTGCCGGGCCGTGAGCAAGTTTACATTGTCGTCGCGCTCGGTCGCGCCGCCGCTGGCCGTGAGCTTGATCGGCGGGCCGACGTCGTCCGCCGTAAGCTGATCGGAACGGACTTTGATGCCGATCATCTGTAATTTCCTGGCCGTCCAGCGGCGAATGTGCGCCGAATTGAACACCTTCTGGTCCAGGGCCACTTGCTGGTTGTGCTTGACGCAATAAACGATGAACGGCACCAGGAAGAACAGGAATTGGAGCGCATAGCCGACCCAGAACGTGACGCTGGACGAAAGCAACGACATGACGGGGTGGCACAGAAAACCGCTCGCCAGAAAGCACAGGCCAAACGGCAGACACATGGCCAGGTTCCAGTTGCGGTTTTGCTTGCGAAAGTAGCGGTCGCGGTTGACCCAGTCGGCGGCGGAGACCCACCACAGGACGACCACCAGGTAAAGCAGTGCCTGAACCACGGCATAAATCAAAATGCCGACGTTGATGTCGACGCCCGTGAATTTGTCTGCCCAGTAAGGCACCAATTTACGGATCACGTCATTGAACGAACCGGCCGACGCTTGGGGCACGGCTACCGGGGCGGCTTGTGGCGCAGCGGGCATCGGCGCTTGGCCCAACGCCGGCAGCGCGGCGAAACACCAGCAAAGGAACCCCAGGAGGATAATGGCAAGTCGTCCGCGCATCACAGGATTCCGGGAGCCTTGACCTCGATGCCTTTGAGCGCCATGCGCAACGCATCGACGTTGGGCGCCACCTCGAACGCCGTGGCACGGTCGATCAGGTCCGTGTCGACCAGGTTTTTGAGACTCATAGTGAAGTCCTGCATCCCTTCCTTATCGCACATGCGGATGGCGTCAGGCAGCTTCTCGTCTTTCTCTTCCAGCACCAGCTTGCGGATGATGGAGTTGAAAATCATGATTTCCACGGTGGGCACGCGTCCCACGCCCGGCTTGATCGACGGCAGCAGCTTCTGGCCCACAATGGCCTTCATGTTCATGGCGATCGCGCTGCGCAGTGCGGAGTGCATCGATTGCGGAAACAGGTCGAGAATACGGCCGATGGTGGACGGCGCGCCCGAAGCGTGAATGGTTCCGAACACCAGGTGGCCGGTTTCGGCCGCGTGAATGGCCGTCATAAACGTCTCTTCATCGCGCATTTCGCCCACCAGCATCACGTCGGGGTCTTCGCGCACGGCGTGCTTCATGCCGATGCCGAAATCCACCACGTCCAATCCGACCTCGCGCTGGTTGATCAGGCATTTGTCTTCGGTAAACACGAATTCGATTGGATCTTCCAGCGTCAGAATGTGCTTGCGATAGTTCTGGTTGATCCAGTTGAGCATCGAGGCGATGGTGGTGCTCTTGCCCGAACCGGTCACGCCGGCCAAGAGCACCATGCCCTGGTCCCATTTGCAGAGCGACTCCATGATGGGCGGCAGATTCAGCCCTTCGAAGGGCGGTATGAGCTGGTTCACGCGGCGGGCCACCAGCCCCACGTGGCCAAGCTGCTGCAGCACGTTCACGCGGAACCGCCACATGCTGCCGTCGACGTCGGTGGTATGGGCGAAGTCGGCCCCGCCGGTCTCCTCGAAGATTTTGCGGTTGCGGTCGGTGAACATGGGGAAGATCAGCCGCACCATTTCTTCGTCGTCGACCGGCCCGCGGTCGAGCGGCCGCAAGGTGCCGTTGACGCGCACGATCGGCGCGCGGCCGACTTTCATGTGCAGGTCGCTCCCCTTCAGCTTCACCAGGGCGCGAAACAGCTTGTCGATCTCCAGCTCGACGTGTTTCTTGACGAATTTTGCCGCCAGGGCGTCGCTGCCGGGCGTTACGGGGGGTGCCATTGCTGTTGCCATAACATTGCTCTCGGTGAGTGGTGAGGGTTCAGGGTTCAGCGTTCAGAGTTCAGCTTGACGAAGATCAATTCGCTTGCGCGTCATGAACCCTGAACCCTGACCACTGAACCCTCTTACGCGGCGATCGACCGCACGGGAATGCCACGGGCGGCCATCACCTGTTTGGTTTGTTGAATCGTATACTCGCCAAAATGAAAAATACTGGCCGCCAGGGCGGCGTCGGCCTTGCCCATCTGGATGGCGTCGGCCAGGTGTTCGGGCCGCCCCGCGCCACCGCTGGCCACGACCGGAATCGACACGGCCTCGCTCACCGCCGCCGTGATCTCCAAATCGTAACCGTTCTTGGTGCCGTCCGCATCCATCGACGTCAGCACAATTTCGCCCGCCCCCAGCCGCTCGACCTCGCGTGCCCAGGACACGGCCTCCAGGCCCGTGCCGACTCGACCGCCGTTGATGTGGACTTCCCAAATCTCGCGGCCGTCTTTCACCACCCGCTTCGGATCGATGTTGACCACGATGCACTGGCTGCCGAACCGCCGGGCGGCGTCGGCCACAAACCGCGGGTTCTGCGGGGCGGCCGAATTGATCGACACCTTGTCGCAGCCGGCGCTCAACAGTTGCCGGATGTCGTCGATCGTGCGGATGCCGCCCCCCACGCAGAGCGGCATGAAAATGACTTCGGCGGTGCGGCGGACCACGTCGAGCATGATGGCGCGGCCTTCGTGGCTGGCGGTGATGTCGAGGAACACCAGTTCGTCGGCCCCCTCTTTTTCGTAGCGCGCGGCCACCTCGACGGGGTCGCCGGCATCGCGCAACTGAATGAAATTGGTGCCTTTGACGACCCGCCCGCGATCGACGTCGAGGCAGGGAATCACCCGCTTGGCCAGCATCGCTTCTCTTTATCAACCGAGGTTCCCGGCGGCCTGCGACGGCGCGGGAGCTTGTTTCCGTATCGCGAATCCAGCTTTGTACTTTAAGCGGTCGCGCCGGGCAGGTCAATGAACCTTACGTCGGCCGAAAGGCTGGCGTATAATCTCTACGGCATGGCCACTATCGAGATCAGCCGACTCGCCAAGTCGTATCGCGTCTATCAGAAGCAGGAAGGGCTGCTCGCCTCGCTGGGCGGGCTTTTCCGCCGGCAGTATCGCACGGTCGAGGCGGTGCGCGGCATCGACCTGACCGTGGAACAGGGCGAGCTCGTCGCCTTTCTCGGCCCCAACGGCGCCGGCAAGACGACCACCCTCAAGCTGCTTTCCGGCGTCATCACGCCCACCAGCGGCACGGCCAGCGTCATGGGCCATGTGCCCTGGAAACGCGAAAACGCCTATCGCCGCCGCTTCGCCTTGGTGATGGGGCAAAAAAACCAGCTTTGGTGGGACCTGCCCGCCCAGGAGTCGTTCCGGCTGCACCAACAAATCTATCGCATCGAGCCGGTGCGCTTCGACCACACACTCAACGAGCTGGTCGAGTTGTTGGAAGTGGGCGGCCTGCTGCGGCAACCGGTGCGCGAACTTTCTCTGGGCGAGCGGATGAAGATGGAACTCATCGCCGCCTTGCTCCATTCGCCCGACGTGCTGTTTCTCGACGAGCCGACGATCGGCCTCGACGTGATCGCCCAGCACAACATCCAGACCTTTTTGCGGCACTATCAGCAGCATCGCCGCATCACCATTCTGCTCACCAGCCACTACATGAAAGACGTGGCCGCGCTCTGCCAACGCGTGGTGATCATCGCGCACGGGCGGATCATGTACGACGGCTCTCTGTCGGGCATCGTCGACCGCTTCAGCGGCCACAAGGTGATCAGCTTGCAGTTTCCGGCCGACGCCGAGCCGCCCGCCGATTTGCACCGCTACGGCGAGATGCTGGAAGAACACTTTCCGCGGATCAAGTTTCGCATTTCGCGGCGCGAGGTGTCCGACGTGCTCACCGATCTGCTGGCCCGCTATACGGTGGAGGACGTGAGCGTGGAAGATCCGCCGCTGGAAGAAGTCATCGCCGAGCTATTTTCGCTGGCCGGCGAACAGGCGGCTTCGGAGCAACCCGCCACGGGCGCGTTGTGAACCCCACCGTTGGGCCAACTGGCGGAATCTGCCAGTTGATCGGGGGTTCCGCGTCCCGCCGGCAAGCCAAGCGAAGATCATCGCGGTCTAAAACACTTGTGAAGAATAGGCGTGGTTCAAAGCAGGGTAACACTTCCCGTTGGAGTTCTGCCAGCACCTCCTGCCGGAAGTACCTGCCGCTGCGTTGGTTACGTCCTGACGCGGCCCACGCAGGGCGGCGAAAGCTGTTACCCTGAGATTCCTTGCTTTGAACCACGCCGAAGAATAAAAGCATTCAGCGTCATTGCCCGGCGGTAACACCAATCCGGACATGCCTTTACAGCCACGCGCGAACGCATCAACGTTCGCTTATAAAAGCTTTTAAGCCCACCGCCTTGTGACTGGCACAAACCGCCCTCACTTGCGCCGCGTGCGGCGCATTTGCCGACCGTAGCCCTTTTCGCCGCGCGAGAGGAAAGCCGTCTGCTCCGCGACCATGCGACACGCGTGTCGCCTCGGCGCGTGCCGCCGGCGACTCACGGGCCGCACGCACTTTGGCCGCGCGCGGCCAATTTGCCGACCGTAGCCCTTTCGCTGGAGCGAGAGGAAAGCCGTTTTCTCCGTGCCCAGGCGACACGCGTGTCGCCTCGGCGCGTGCCGCCGGAGACGAACG
>DATLUO010000164.1 GCA_035533075.1 Pirellulales bacterium
TCGGCAGATGACAGCACCGGACGCCACGAGTGCGCGGGACGATGTCTAAATCCCAACAGGATTGCTCACCGTTTCTTGCAGCCTCCGCCGGCAGATACGATGATCCACGGCGGTTTTACGGCATAACACCGGACCCGGAAAAGGGGATAAGTCCCATTTAATAATGGGAGTCGCGGTAGGGACGGCCCTTTCGGGCCGCCCCCCGCACAGATCCGTACGTGAGGCACTACCTCATACGGCTCCTACCTTGGGTATCACGATTCGCCGCCGCGCGGCTGGTCGTACGCTCGACAATCCGATGCCACGCAAGCCCGGCTCAGAGTCCAGCGCGTGTAAGGTTTGCCTGGCGTTCCCCTTGGTCAGTCTCCTTCCCTCGACAGGCTCCGCCGCCGCCATCGGGCCGGCTTTGTTCGCCTGCTTTGTCGGTACTACGAGACCGTCCGACTTCCCGGAAGCGTGCATGTTGGGCGTGTGGTCATGGACCTTCCCCAACCGTCCCGCGCCGCCATTCGGCATGGGCACTTCCGGGATCTCCCGGTTCTCGCGATTGGAATATTGTCGCATGCTCAGGTTCTCTGACTCCGCCGTGTCCGCGAGCGTCTCGCCCATGTCGACGCCCTTGGTGTGGCCTTCCCCCCGATAAGACAAGGTCGGCACACGGAAGTGATGATTTCGGAGCTCAATGCTGGCCTGCTAAACCCTCATGGCGGACGCTCAGACCGGACACGTTGCCGTATCCCGCCCTCCGTTGGAGGCCGAAGCGACTGGCTAAGTCTTCTTCGTACACCACCCGTGGCACTTCGCGGCACCCGAGCCGCTAGCTCGCTTGCAGCGTAAGAAGCTTCAGGCCAGCGTTTTGAAACGCGGCGAAATCCCGGTCGAGCGTGATGAACTTCATGCCGCCGGCGATGGCATACGCCGCCAGATAGGCGTCCATCCACGCTTTAGGCGCGGCGCTGGCTCTGCCGGCCAGTTGGCGCCAAAGAGCGAGAAGGCCCGCCGGCTCGTCGCAATACTCCACATACGGCGCTGCCATAAACCGGTCGAACAGATCGAGCGCGTCGTTGTTCGTCAACTCGACGGCCGCATATTGCCGGGCGAGGGCCGGCGTCGAAACCAAACGCAAAAAGCTCTGCCGCGTTGCGCGGCAAAAGAAGGCCGGGCGGTTATCCGCCGCCGCCATTGCACTGGAGGCAACCTGATGTCCCGGATGCGAGCTGAACGAGAGCGCAATCCAGATATTGCTGTCAACGAGACAGCCCGACTCGTTCGCCATCTTCCCGTTCCAGGATTCCGTGTTCCAGCGCGACAAGATCCGACAACGTCATGCTTCGCGCGGGTGCGTCAACGGGACATTCGATGTAGGGCAGACCCGATTGGGGATGCGTCCTGACGACAGGCCCGCGAACCGAGGCGGACGGCCGCTCAGCCATGGCCAGTCCCTTGCGAAGCAACTCCGCGACCGCGTCGTCGAGCTTACAGCCGTCGCGCCGCGCTCGCGTCTCGACTTCATTGACCAAGGCATCGGGCAAATCCAGGGTCGTCTTCGTGCTAAGAATCCTACCATTCCGGCGGCTCACCGTCAAAAAGCAAATGCATGATCTTTGTACCGGCGGATCTCCGCCGGGCTCGCCGCCCTGCAAAGCACGAGCTACTCGCCGGCGGGATGGCCGCCGTAGCAGCAAAGGCGGCGCGAGCCACTTTCTGAACTTCACGAACGTCTCATGGGTCCGCTTTGCTTTCACCCGACATAGATAAGCGTCAGTGGCCGAGGGGTCGAGAAAATAGCGAAGCAGGTGGCAGACCGTGATCCGCGTGCCGATAAGCTCACGACCGCGGCCGCGATATTGCCGCTTGATGCGCGAAGAGGCAAAAAACGCGCACGGGCAGTCACCGCAAGGAGTTGTGCCATAACAAGTTACAGTTTCGACCGCGCAGCCGCGCTGTAGAAAAGCGACACGCGCGTGTCGCTTTTGTCGGCGCACGGTCGCTCCGGCCGCAAGGTTCTGGAGACGCCAGGCGGCTTTCCTCCATTCGCGGAGCGAGAAGGCGACGTTGTGCATAAGCGACACACGTGTCGTATTTGTCGGTGCGCGGTCGGTCTGGCGCGCGATGTGTCGGAGACGCCAGGCGGCTTTCCTCTCGCGGAGCGAAAGGGCTACGGTGCGCAAATGCGCCGCGACACGCGTGTCGTTTGCGCGGGCGGGCCAACTGGGCAAAAGGACGTTGCTGTGCCATGATTGAGGCGAGAAATCGAATGAGCTTCACCCATCGCCCGTCGCCTAACGCCCGGATATGCCGGTTTTGCCGAGAGTGGCGTGCCGCCCGCAAGCTCATTGCCGCGTCGTCCCGCGTGTTGTAGTCTTTCAACAACCTCATCCGTTTCCAAACGAACCGACATGCCGGCCGAGCGACTCACGGGCATCTTCACTCCCAACATCGTGCCGCTCGACCCGCGCGGCGAGATCAACGAGCCGGAGCTGCGCCGCTACACCGATTGGCTCATCGACCGCGGCGTTCACGGCCTCTACCCCAACGGGTCGACCGGCGAGTTCACGCGGTTCTCGCCCGAAGAACGCCGCCGCATCATCGCCATCATGGCCGACCAGACGCGCGGCCGCGTGCCGATCCTGGCGGGCGCCGCCGAAGCCAACGTCCGCGAAACCATCGCCGCCTGCGAGTATTACCACGGCCTGGGCGTGCGGGCGGTGGCCATCGTGTCGCCCTACTACTACCGGCTCAGCCCGGCCAGCGTCTACGCCTACTTCCGCGACATTGCCCGGCATTCGCCCGTCGATATCACGCTTTACAATATCCCCATGTTCGCCTCGCCGATCGACGTGCCGACCATTCAGCGGCTGAGCGACGAATTCGAGCGCGTGGTGGCCATCAAGGATTCGTCGGGCGACTTGCCGAACATGATCCGCATGATCAAGGCCGTCCGCCCCCATCGGCCCGACTTCAGCTTTCTTACCGGATGGGACGCCGCCTTGATGCCGATGCTGCTCATCGGCTGCGACGGCGGCACCAACGCCACCGCCGGCATCGTGCCGGAGCTGACCCGCAAACTCTTCGACCTGACGCTCGCGCGGCGGATCGACGAAGCCCGTGAACTGCAATTCAAGCTGATCGGCCTGTTCGACGCGATGCTCTTTTCGGCCGACTTTCCCGAAGGTTTTCGGGCGGCGCTTTCGCTGCGCGGTTTCAACCCCGGCGCCAGCCGGCAACCGCTCAGCGACACGCAGCAGGTGCAGATGTCCGCCTTGCGCGACACCTTGCAATGCTTGCTGGCCGAAGAGGGCTATGCCGACCAGCCGATCGGTGGTTGTCCGCCCGGCGGTGCCCGGCCCGATGCGAAAGCGGTCGATCAGATCGTGCAAGGCGTGATGGCGGAGCTGAAGCGGCGCGGAATGGCGTAAGAATGCCGAATGCCGACCGACGATCGCTGTGGTATGCCGCCTTTCTGCTGCTGGTGTTTCTGGTCGGCTGCGTCGAGCTGGAAGATCCCGACATCTGGTGGCATCTCCGCACCGGTCAGTTGATCTACGAGCGCGGCGCCGTGCCGCGCACCGATTGGTTCACCTACACCAACCCGGACAGCCCGTGGATCGACCTTCATTGGGGCTTCCAGCTTATCGCCGCGGCACTGTGGAAACTGGGCGGCGTGCCGGCGCTGGTTGTGACGAAGAGCCTGTTGGCGGTCGCGACGTTCGGCGTGGCGATGGCGGCCGGGCAATCCATGATTCACCCGCCTCAGGCCGGGAAGCCCGACCTGCGCTTCGCTTGGCAGACGGTGGCCTGCTGGTTGCCGCCGGTGCTGATTTTCTCCGGCCGCAACCAGGTGCGGCCCGAGATGTTCTCGCTGCTCTTTCTGGCCGCCGAGCTGGCGATTCTCTTGCACGCGCGCTCCAGGCCGCGGCTGGTTTGGTTCTTGCCGGTCATTCAGCTTTTGTGGATCAACGTTCACGGTCTTTTCGTGCTGGGCCTGGTGCTGTGGGGATGCTTTGCCGTCGACCAATTGATTCAGGCGAGCGTGCGGCGTCAGCCTCCCGGTAGTTCAACTGCTACCGGCCCGTTCACGCGCGCCGGCACTCGCCTGTTCCCGATCAGCGGACTGCTGCTTGCCGCGACTCTGGCCAACCCCTACGGCGTTCATGGTGCGCTTTTTCCGATCACGCTGCTGGCGCGCATCGAAGGTCCCGATCACCAGTTCTATTCCCAGTTCTCCGGCGAATTCTTGGGCATACCGGATTTCATCTCCCTGCACGGCGTGCTGCCGCTGTTCCGCGATCTGACGATCTTGATGTTGGCGGTGTTGTTCGTGTTGGGTCTTTTGAGTTTCGTGCCGGGCATCCGGCGGCGGCGCGTCGATCTCTTCCGCTTGGCCATTTTTGCGCTCTTCGCCTGGCTGGCCTGGAAGGCGAACCGCAACGCGGTGTTGTTCGCCCTGGTGGCGGGCACGGTCTTGCAGGCCAACGTGGCCGAATGGCTGTCGGAACGTTCGCGGACGTCGCGCCGCTTCGGCCTGGGGCGCGTGCTGACGGCGGCCGCTCTCGGCGTGCTGATCCTCGGCGTGCCCTTCGATTTGCTTTCGAAGACCAAGGTCCGGCCGGGTGAGAGTCCGCGGCTGTTTGGCGTGCGGGAGATTCCACGTGCTTTTCCGCACGAAGCAGCGGAGTTCCTGGGCCGCGAGGGGATGCCTCGCTACTGTTATGCGCTCGACGAAGGCGCCGCCGCGGTGTACCTCTTTCACAATGGGCCACAACGCCGCGTCTTCGCCGACGCCCGACTCGAGGTCAACACGCGTGCGACGCTCGAACGCTACCTGGCCGTCGAACGCCTGCTGATGCATGGCGACCCGCGGGTGTTCGACGAATTGACGCGGGACGTTCCGCCCGACGGCGAGGGCAAGAAGGAAGTTCCGGCCCTGCTGATTTCTCTTCGTTACCTGGCCACGAATCCGCGACTGCAAACCGGGCTGGCGATGTTGAAGCGATTTCGCCGGGTGTACGTCGATTATGTGGCGGTGGCGTTCCTCGACGAAAGCCAAGCCGAGCTTCTGGGCCTGGCCGAAGTGCGTGAATAAGCCGCTTCGCAATGGGATTCAGCGCTGTAGAATAAGCAGTATCGGAGTGGGCGCGTTGATTCTCCGACCTGCTGCTTTTGCGAACGAGGGCCGATCGACATGAGCTTGGACCATCTTCCAGACACCGGGCACGTCCCATTCGCCGGGCCGGGGCAATCTGCCGATGTTGAGCGCCGCCAGGAGCACGCAAGGCGCGGCGCATGGAACGACGTCATCGACCGCGTTCTCGTCGAGTGGCGGCTACACCCCGAACGCCTCGAAGATGACGGCATCGATTCGCCCACTCCGGCCGCGATCGCCGGCGCCAGCCGCACGGCATGTCAGCTTCGCGACGACGGATCTCCGTTACCGACAAACATCGCTCCGACGGGCGACGGCGGAGTGGCGCTGCACTATGAGCACAAAGATGTCTTGCTCACGATTGAAGTCGACGCCGCCGGCAAGCGCGAAGTGCGGTTCTTTTTTGAAGGCGAGCTGGTACGGCTCAGTGACGCGCAGCCCAGCTAACGACACCCTACGATGGCCGATTCCGCCGATCTCGGCTCCATTGCCGCCGACGAACTGCTTCTGCGCCGGATACCGGAATCAACCAACTGGTAACCGGCCTGACTCAGGATTCATCGATCCGGCGGCCTTGACGCCCAACAAGAACGACGTCACCGGCCTTTCAATGGGCCGCGCCGCATTCTGCGGCCCCGAGGAAGAAGCGGCCAAGGGCCGCTCCGGAAAAAGGTACTACGTGGCTGTGCTCCTTGCCGCAAAAGTGAAGGCCGGTGGAGCTGCCGTTGTTCCGCGCCCGCTGCCGGACGACGTCGGCCATGCCGAGATCGTCAATCTCACATATCGGAGCAAAAAAACCGAGGAATCGCTCAAGCTCATCCAATCGCTCCGATCAGCCGTTCTTCGAGTAGAGGGACCTTTCGACGGGCGTGCCGTTCCGGGCTAGGATTTCGCCGCCGAGCAAATCCTGACACGGCCCACCGCCTCATTGCACGCGGTCGGGGGGACGCTTTACAATACTGGTCGTTCCCCAAATCGCGGCGGGCGTCGGCGGTAGCGGCGCTCGCCTGAACTCCACGTTTCAAGCAGGCGGCGGTTTTATGGCAACGGTGCTCATCGTCGACGATTCGGCCGTCGATCGGCGGCTCGCGCAAGGCGTTCTGGAAAAGAACCCGGAATTGGCCTTTCTCTATGCCGTCGACGGCGCCGACGGGCTGGAACAGATCAAAATCTCGCCGCCCGACCTGGTGCTCACCGACCTGCAGATGCCGGTCATGAGCGGCCTGGAATTGGTGCGCCAGGTGCGCGAGAAATATCCCCTGATCCCGGTGATTCTGATGACGGCGCAAGGAAGCGAAGAAATTGCCGTGCAGGCCCTGGCTTCGGGGGCCGCCAGCTATGTGCCCAAGTCGCGGTTGGCGCGCGACCTGGCCGACACGGTCGATACGGTGCTGGCCACCTCGCGAGCGCAGCGGCACCACGCGCGCCTGATGGAGTGCGTGACCCGCAACCATTGGACCTTCGTGCTCGACAACGAACCGAGCCTGATTCCGGCCATCGTCGACCACTTGCAGCAGCACATCACGCGGCTCAGGCTGTGCGACGAAACCGGCCGCATCCGTATCGCCATCGCCTTGGAAGAAGCTTTGCTCAACGCCCTGTATCACGGCAATCTGGAAGTCAGCTCCGAGCTGCGCGAGCAGGACACCAAGCGGTATTACGAGCTGGCGGAAGAGCGCCGCCGCGAAGAGCCGTACCGCAGCCGCACGATCCACTTCGAAGCCACGCTCAGCAGTCCGGAGACGGTGTTCGTGGTCCGCGACAGCGGGCCGGGTTTCAATCCGCACAGCGTGCCCGATCCGACCGACCCGGCCAATCTCGAACGAGCGTCGGGGCGGGGGCTGATGCTGATTCGCGCCTTCATGGACGAAGTGCGCCACAACGAACGGGGCAACGAGATTACCATGATCAAGCGCAGCGAGCGATGAGTCCGCGCGCTTCCTTTTACCCTCCTTTCCTCGGTTAGTTATGGCCAATCTTCTCAAGCAAGAGGGCATTACGGTTATCGAAGTCGACGCACAATACGACTCGCTCGACGTGGCGAAGCTGAATGAGTTCGGGTCGCAACTGTTGGCGGCGGTTGCCGAGGCCGAGCCGCCGACGGTCTTGCTCGACATGGGCAAGACCACCTTCATCGGATCGAGTTTTCTGGGTCTCTTGATCCGCGCCTGGAAGCGGCTGCGCGACCGGCGGGGGTCGCTGGCCTTGTGCAACGTGAACGACGTGTGCGGCGACGTGCTGCGGGCCAGCAAGCTCGACATGATCTGGCAGGTGTTTCCCGACCGCGACGCGGCCGTGGGCCGCCTGCGGCCGTAGCCACGAGGCTTCGCCCTGCCGCGTTGCCCGACACGACGCATCACTGAGGCCGAGGTGGCCCGCCAGGCCTTCTCTCGTGCGACTCGTTCATTCGCGACTCTCTTCCGGAAGGATTTCGGTAGCCCTTTCGCTCCGCGAGACGAAAGCCGCTTACTCCCGCGCCCATGCGACACGCGTGTCGCATGGGCGCGACTTCGGGGCGACGCCGCCTAGACCAGAGGATCGCGCGGCGCTGGCTGGGATCCGCCGTCGGCAGCGGCTGACCGAACGGCAAATCGGTATGGCGTGGCAGCAGCGGAACGATTTTGCCCTTAGCAACCTCCGCCTCCGCGAAGACACCTCCGCCGCGCCGCCGAACAGAAACTGCCGCCGCTCAATGGAGATTGAACCACGCCGATGATCACCGCGGCTTTCTTCGCTTCGGAGACACTGGCGCCCGCTTGGCTGTTGCCGGCCGTGGCGCGACAGCAGGCACCCGGCCGTCGCGGCGATGGTCGGCGAGGAACCGCTTGAGGGAAGAGCCGCCGGGCAGACCGCGCAGGCCGATTCGCAAGGCGTTTTCCACACTTGACCAATTGTCGGCGGGCGACTCGATGATCGTCCCCGAGCGGACCTGCGGCCAGGTGCGCGTGCGGCGGTAATGGGGCGTCGGCCCACTGCAGGATCCGCTCGGGCGACAGCTTTGGAATCGAATGCAGGTTTCGTACGCCGCGGTATTGCGCCCAAAGCTTGCCCAACGCCAGGCCCTTGGGTAGTCCGCGGCTCCCCTTTCGCAAGGCGACAAGACGGCCTTTTCCACAAACGCCGCTGCGCGAGTCAACCAGAGCGGCTCGTCGTCGCCGAACGGAGCGGCGCGTTTTTGCATCTCGATGAAGTCAATCGGTGGTTTGTCGACTGGCCTCGACAACTTCCTTCAATTAGTCCGCTGCTTGCTCGGAATGGGCCAACCGCGGGCTGCCGATCTAGGCGATCGCGTCGCCCCGATCAGATGGCGCAAGCTGACCCCAGACGAGGCGGCCCACGCGCGCCGGAAGCTTCCGGAATCCTTTGGATAAACGTATAATGGCCACCCTAGACCACGGTGGAGGAAAGAGTTCCACTTTGCCCAACGCATTTTCGGAGTGACGATGATCCAGATTCTTTATGGCGATGAGGGACACAAAATTCGCTGCAACGCCCTGGCGGCCGCGACACCCGGTTCGAGCGTGGCCAGCGCGTCGGGCCCCGCGTTCGATAAGAAAATAATGAAAATCGACACCCTCACGTTTTGGGGCCACGGCGATGCCTCGAAGTTCTGCGGTATGACCGCGACCGATTTCATCAGCAAGGTCAAGGAATGGATGAAATGGAACCCGACCATCAAGACCGTGGAGATCATCACCTGCAATTCACGCCACGGCACGCTGGATTCCAAAAAACTCGACGACGGCACGGTCGAGACCAGTTGGGTCAAGTCGTTTACCGATCAGGTGAAGCCCGGTCTGAAGAAACTAGGCTTGACCGTGAAGGCTTTGCCGTTGGGCATCTCCTACGGCGCCAATCGGTGGTCGATCTTGAAGTTCAGTCCGACGACCAATACCTGGCTGTACGTCACGGCCCCCGGAGCAAAAGACACCGAGGTCATGTGGCCGGGCGTGCATCGAGTGGAGCAGCACCCGCTGTTCGACGCGACAAAGAATTTCGTGACCGCCGGAACCGCGGTGAAAGCTTCGGACACTCTCCGCAAATATACCATCGACTTCGGCGCCATTGGTCAGTTGCGGGCCGCCCTCATCGTCCTGGCCTAGCACGCGGGCGGCGCCGCGGGCTGGTGGTTTTAAGGCAACATGGCGAAATCATTTTTTTGTCGTACTTCCTGCTCGAAAAACCATCTGTCGCGCGGCCGATCGAAAATGCGGTTTTTTCACCGCGGGCGGTACTGTGGCTCTATGAGAGGAGTAAATCGCGCGTCGCAGGGTGGCCGTCACCGCCAAGAAGGTGCGATTGTATAAGCCGATGTTGATGCGTTCGCTCGCAAAGTTCCAACACCATGCTGGACAAGGCCTTACGGCTTCGGACCCGTAAAGCTTCGCCGAATCAGGTACGCAGGTGCCGTACACCAACCCGAAGCGCTAGCGAGGAACGTGAAAAAGGCGGAAAAACCTCGATTGCGCTTCGGGTTAGTGTGAAATGGGAACGGGTTCGGCGAAGCTTTACTCGGACCCGGAGCGCGGCCGCCGTTCTGCCACAAGCGCCGGCGTCAACTGTCAACCGTTGACAGTTGGCCGGCTGCAAATTTTGGCAGCCTTCCAATTTGCTTGGCAGCCTTCGAAAAAACGCGGACCCTACCGGGAAAGCGCCTATAATGTAGACTAACGCCAATCGAGAAGGTGCATGTTATGGCTGCCGGAACAAGTTCGCCCGATTCGCCGCAGACGCTCCCCAAGCCAAGCGGCCTCGCGACCCAGTTTATCGAATACGACCGCTATATCGAGAACGAGCTGCTGCGCACGCGGCGGCAGGTGAAGAGCGTCGATATCGTCAGCTCGTGCATGCTGCTGGCCGTCGCCGCGCTGGTCTATCTGATGCTGCTGGCACTGGCCGACCACTGGCTCGTGACCGGCGGCCTGGGCCGCACGGCAAGAATCACCGCCTTCGGCGTGCTGGCGGCCGGCACCGCCGCCTTCGCCGTCTTGCGGCTGGCTCCGCTCGTCATGCGGCGCGTCAATCCGGTTTACGCCGCCTACACCATCGAACGCCATCGGCCGGGCATCAAAAACAGCCTGATCAACTTCCTCCTGCTGCGGTCCGAGTCGCAGCGTTTGCCCGAACGGATGTACGAGGCGATGGAAGCGCAGGCGGCCAACGCCCTGACGGCCACCCACGCCGAAGTCGCCGTCGATCGTACGCCGGTCATCCGGCTGCTGATGGCCATGGTGGCGGTCACGTTCTTTATTGCCTTGTATGCCGTGCTGTCGCCGAAAAATCCCTTCACTTCGTTTCGGCGGGTCGTGTCGCCGTGGTCCGACGTGGCGCCGCCCACGCGCGTGGCGGTCCGAGACGTTCAGCCGGGCGATGGGCGGGGCTTTCACGACCAACACGTCGCCGTCAGCGCGCAAATCGACGGCCTCCGCACGGGCGAGCCGGTCGTCGTGCGTTACTCGACGGTCGACGGCCAGGTGCTTGCCCGGTCGGTGCCGATGAGGGTGCCGGAATCGAGCTACCGCTACTCCGTCGAGTTGCCGCCCGACAACCTCGGCTTGCAGCAAGACGTGGAGTATTGGATCGAGGCGGGCGACGCGATCACGCCTCATTATCGCATCAAGGTCGAGACTTCGCCCACGATCGTGGTCGAACAAATCGAGTACGTCTACCCGAAGTATTCGGAGCTGCCGCCGCGCAAGGTGGCGCGTCACGGCGACATCCAGGCCTTGGCCGGAACGCAGGTGACGTTGCGGGCCAAAGCCAACCAGCTTATTCGCGAAGCCAGCGTCGACTTCGAGTGCGACGGACGAAACGATCTCGATCTGCGCATCGACGGCACGAAGGCCGAGGTGAGTTTTCCGCTGGTCTGGAACGAGAAGGCACGGCGGTCCGAGCACGAAAGCTATCAGTTGCGGTTCCGCAATGCCGAGGGACATGAGAACCCCAAGCCGATCCGCTATTCGATCGACGTGATTCGCGACCTGCCGCCCGAAATCGAGCTGGTCGAGCCGGAGTTGGACCCGAGCAAGGACCTGCTGGTTCCGCCCGGCAAGCCGGTGACGTTCGCGGTGCAAGCGGCCGATCCCGATTTCAAGCTGGCCGCCGTGAAATTCCTGGCCCGCCGCAATGGCATGGCGTTGGTCGATGAATCGCTGCTGGCCGAGCCGCGCGGGGGCCAGTTTCAACGCGCTTATGTGCTCGATTTGAAACGCCTGGAAGTGAAACCGGGCGAGCAGATCGAATTCTGGGCCGCGGCCGACGATAACCGTGAGCCGAGCGCCAACCACTCCGAAACGCCGCACTACCGCCTGCGCGTGGCGGCTGCCGACAAGAACGACCAGAATCCGCAGAACCAGGACCAGGCCAATCGCGACGACCAGCGTCAACCGAAGCAGGGAAAGGGCCAGAAGAACGAGTCGGGCAGCCGTCGCAACGACAACCAACAGCAAGGCGAGCAGTCGGGCGAACCGGGCGATCAGCAATCGCAAGAGAAGAAGCAGTCGGGCGGCAAGCAAAACCAGAAGCAGCAACAGCGCGACGACCAGTCGGGCGACAAAGGACCGCAAGGCGGCGGCAAGCAACAAGGTTCTGACAAATCGCCGTCGGCCGGCGACTCCGACCAAGAGTCCGACAAGCAGTCGGGCGAGGGGGAGGGTTCCGGCGAGTCCGATAATAAGGGCTCCGACAAGCAAAGCGGCCGTCAGGATTCCGGCGGCAAGAGCGACGGCCCGAAGCGGCTCGATCCGCAGCGCGACGCCGGCAAGGCCATCGACGAAATCAATAAGCACTTCGACCAGAAGGAAAAACAACAGAACGGCGAGCAGAACGAGCAATCGCAGCCGCAGAAGTCGGGCGAAGGCGCGAAGGAGCAGCAGCCAAACAAGAGCGGCGGCGAAGAGGGTGCTGAGCCAAAGGAAGGCGATGCCGAACAGCAGCCGGGCGAGAAACAGGCCGGCAAAAAACAGCCATCTGGTCAGCCGCAGCCCGGCGAAAAGCAAGGCGACGAAAAACAGTCTCGGGACCAGCAAGAGCAGCACGGCGATCAAGGTCATGGCGCTCAAAAGCCCGATGAGCAGTCTGCCGACGGCGAGAAGGGCGAATCGGAACAAACTGGTGAGAAGCAACAAGCCGGTCAAAAGCCCGCTTCCCAGCAGCATAAGCGTGACAAGAAGGACCAACAGGGCGACCAAGGCGCGTTGGCCGACAAGAAGAACGACAAAAAGCCCGGCGCGGGCGAGCAGGGCAGCGCCGGCGGCGAAGGCGAGGAGGGAGAGGGCGAAAAGGGAGGCCAAAAAAAGCAGGCCGCGAAAAACGGCAAGAAGCCATCGGCCGGCGATAAGCAAGCCGAAGGAGCGGAGCAGGGAGTGGCCAACGAGGGCGGCGATAAGTCGGAGAAGGACAAGTCGGGCGGTGGAAAGTCGGGCGACGCGAAGGTCGGCGACGAGCAAGAGAAGCACGCCGACGGAGAAACGAAGCCGCGCGACGGCCAGGGTGGACAGGCCAAAGGCGCCGGCGAGCGCGACGACAAAATGAAGAAGCACAAGGGTGAGTCGCCCGATCAAAAGGGAGGCGACCAGGATTCGAAAGACAAAGGCCAGGGGGGCGCCGGCGACAGTGAAGGCGCCAACAAGCACGGAGCGCCCGCCCCACACAGCCAAAACCAGCAACGCGACAAGAAGCAAATCAGTCCCGACAGCAAGAAGGGCACTTCCGAAGACGAACCCGAGTCGGCCAGCGACAGCAAGCGGCAGTCCGATTCGCAAAGCGGCCAGCAAGGTGACCGGGACGGCGGCGGCAAGAGCGGCGGCGGACAAAAATCCAACAGCGAAGGGACCGGTTCAGCCGGGCAAAACAGCGAGGCCGATCAGGGCGGCGGCCAAAGCGAAACCAAAGGCAAAGGGGCCAGCGGCGAAAAAGGCGGCGACCAGCAGAAAGCCGAGAAGCCGACCGGCGGCAAGTCGTCGGGCGAAAAAGGTCCCGGCACCAACCAGGGCAAGGGCGAAAAGAGCGACGCGGGACAGCCGTCCGATTCGCCCGAAGCGGCCGACCCGCGCGGCCACAACAACGTCTCGCGCGAGCCCAAGGCCAACCGCGACGAGCAACAACCGACGGGCGAGAAACGTCCGCAAAAGCAGCCGGGCGGCGAGAAAAAACAGTCCGAACCGGCGCCGAAGTCCGACGCTCGCAACGAAGGACCGCAGGGCCAGCCCACGCCGGGCGAGCGCGGCGGGCACGATCTGCGCGGCGGAAAGCAACGCAGCAATCCGACGGGCGGCGGCCAACCCGGCGCCGACGAGACCACTCCTGCGGACGAAGTCGACAACAGCGAACCGGGCGGCGAAGACCCGAACGAGGCGTACGCTCGCAAGGCCACCGATCTGGCCTTGGACCGCTTGAAAGACCAGTTGGCGAAAGACAAGCCCGACCCCAAACTGCTCGAAAAGCTCAAATGGACCCGCGAAGACATCGAGCGTTTTGTGCAGCAGTGGGACCGGCTGAAGAAAGCGGCCGACGAGTCGGGTCCCAAAGGCGAGGCCGCCCGGCAAGAGTTGGACGATGCGCTGCGCAGCCTAGGCTTGAGTCCGCACAGCAGCTCGCTCTCCGGCGGGCAAAAGCGCGACGAGCGGGTGCGGAATCTCGAAGGTCGCCGCACGGCTCCTCCGCCCGAATATCAAGAGCAGTGGATCGAGTTCAACAAGGCCACCTCGAGAAGCCGCAAGCGGTGAGGGCGGCCTTCCGTGCTTGCTCGTAGGGTGGGACCAGCGAGCTTGCGAGCGCCGGCCCACCATGATCGGTGGCTGGGGCAGAAGCTGGCCGAGATCGATCTGGCCCCTTGCAATACGCACCGCCGGCCAGCGATGCCCCGGTGGCGGCGCTACCGGGGCATCGCCGCGGCGGAGCGGTTTGCGCGGAACTGCCCAATCGGCGCGGCTCTGCCCCAGCCACCACCATTCCGTTTCTATTGTTTGGGCGGGTGGTTGTTTTCATTCGGCATCAAGGGCGCAGCGCAGGCCGCTTCCTTCATCGCGCAACTCGGTGCCGCCCGGCATGCGATAGGTCGTGCGATAGGGAACCCTGTGGCCGATCCGCCAGCAATAACCGCGGCCGCAGTGCAGGCGTCGGGCCTCATCGACAAAACTGCCCGTCCACTCGGCCGCGTTGCCGAGCATGTGAAAACAGCCGAACGGGCTCTGCCCTTCGGGCATCGAATCGACCGGCAGCAAGGTGCGCGGGTTGCCGGGCGACGGTCCCCAGTTACAGAGTCGGTCGTCCCAGTCTTCGCCCCAAGGATAGAGGCGGCCGTCGCTGCCGCGGGCGGCTTTTTCCCACTCCTGTTCGGTCGGCAATCGTTTGCCGATCCAGCCGGCGTAGGCGTAGACGTCCCAGTAATCGAGTCCGACGACCGGAAAGCGCGGGTCGGTCAGATCGGGCCGGCCCCAATTCAGCGGCGTGTGGTCCTTGTCCGGCGGCTCGTCCGGGTTGCAATGCGTGTGGTCGCCGCTGGCCCGAACGTACCGCAGAAACTGGGCGTATTCGGCCTGCGATACTTCGTAGCGGTCGATGTAGTAGGCGGGCAGCTCGATCTCTTCGTTGTCGTCGCCGTAGAGGAACTTGCCGGCGGGAACAAGCACCATGTTCGCGGTGCGATCGGCCGGCGGCGACGGCAAGGGTCCGTCGCCCGCGGCAAGATCGACCCACGGCTGCTGCTGCGGCTCGACCACGGGCGGAGTGGAAGTCGGTGCCGACGGGACCGACTTCTCGACCGGCGTGACGGGGGCATCGCCGCGGAAGCGCCAGAGGAAGCACCCCACGATCGCCGCCAAAATCGCCAACACCGAGACCATCATGGTGGGCGCGGTCTGGCTGGACGGGTTGCCCCGCTGCCGCCTGGTTCGGCGAACGCGCATGGATGGTGGGACGTCTGTCATTGCGTGGTCCATTATACATAAATCACACTTTTGCTGCGACCTGGCGGTGCGGCGGCCGCACGACGCGGCGACCAGGAAAAGGGGGACCAGGAAAAGGGGATAAGTCCCATTATTGACACGATCGTCTGTGTGCGGTATCGACCAGGAAAAGGGGATAAGTCCCATTATTGACACGATCGTCTGTGTGCGGTATCGTGGTAGGCATGCCTAGAGCTGCTCGCATCGCCCCTGGTGGCATGGTATTTCACGTCCTCAACCGCGGAAACGACCGCCGAGAGATCTTCGACGAGCGCGCCGACTACGAAGCCTTCCTGCGCGTCATGAAGGAGACACAAGAACGCGTGCCCATGCGGGTATTGGCTTACTGCGTGCTGCCGAACCACTGGCACTTTTTGCTTTGGCCGGCCAACGACGGCGACCTCGGAGCCTTCATGCAGCGGCTGACCACGACCCATGTGCGGCGTTGGCACCTGCACCGCCACAGCGTTGGCCGCGGGCACCTTTATCAGGGGACGTACAAGTCCTTTCCGGTCCAGGAGGACGATCACTTTTACACGGTGGCCCGGTACGTGGAACGAAACGGCCTCCGCGCCAGGCTGGCGAAGGCGGCTGAAGGCTGGCCGTATAGCAGCCTGGCCCAGCGAGCAGGCAAACAAGGCGTCGATGACGCGCCGGAATTGTCGGCATGGCCGGTGGTCCGACCGCGGAATTGGGCGGCGTGGGTGAAGCAGCCACAGACAAAAGCGGAATTAGAAGCAGTGCGACTGTCGGTGAGCCGCGGTCAGCCGTTTGGCGACGAGACCTGGCAGCGGCGGACAGCGGAACGGTTGGGCCTGGAGTTTACGCTCAACCCCCGCGGACGGCCTCGAAAGGCCACGGTTACCTAGCAAA
>DATLUO010000165.1 GCA_035533075.1 Pirellulales bacterium
CGAGATACTCGCGGCAGTTGGCCGTCTCGGTCGGCAGCGGATTGCGGTTGCCCGGTGGGCGGCACTTGAGGGTGTTGAGAATGTAAACGTCCTGTCGTCGCAGCGTGCAGGCTTCGATGATTTTGTTGAGCAATTGTCCGGACCGGCCGACGAACGGCTCGCCCTGGGCGTCTTCGTCGGCGCCCGGCGCTTCGCCCATGAAGCACAGCCGGGCACTGGCGTCGCCGACGCCGAACACCGTTTGCTTGCGCGTGGTGGCCAGTTCGCCGCAGCGCTCGCAGCCGCGCACTTGCCCGCAAATCAGATTGAGCGCCATCTCGCGTTCGGCGTGCGGCAGCTTGGGTGCCCCTCGGCGCATGGATGATTCGCTTTCGTCCGACCGCCTGCGGCGGGCACTCGTGCAACGGCTGGAAAGTCTTCAACGGGCAGGCGTCAATGAACTGCCGCGGCCGGCGAGTGCGGCGGTGCCGTCGAACGAGGCCGGGCCGATGCGCGAGACGCCAAAGCGGCACGCCGTTGCCGACGCCCAGCCAAGGGCCGCCGCACCTCAACCCGTCGCAACCCGCGCCTGCACCGGCGGCGGTGGCGACGCTGGACAAGCCGGCGCAACCGGCGAAAAGCGGTGCGCTGTTTGCCTCGCCCGCCTGGGACATATTGGTCTTGGCCTTCCTGGGCGTGGAGTGCCCGCTGAGCAAACTCTATGCGCCGCGGCTGGCCGAACTCGCCGGCGAATTCGCGAACGTCGGTGTGCGAATCGTCGGCATCGATTCCAATCAACAAGACTCGTTGGCCGAAATCGACGCCTTTACGCGCCTGCATCGGCTTCCGTTCCCTGTCCTTAAAGACATGGGCAACCGCTTGGCCGATCGACTGGCGGTCAAGCGGATCACGGAAGTGGTTGTGCTCGACCGGGAGCGGCGGGTGCGCTATCGCGGGCGGGCCGACGATCAGTATCAGATCGGCGTTCAACGCCAGAAGCCCACGCGCCGCGATCTGGCCGAGGCGGTCGAAGAAATGCTGCGCGGCGAGCGGGTCAGCGTGCCGGAAACCGAACCGGTCGGCTGCTTCATCGGCCGGCGGCGAACGCCCGCCAAGGACGGCAAACTCAGCTACGCCCGGCACGTCGCTCCGATCTTGGAGCGGCGATGCCGGACCTGTCATCGACGCGGTCAGGCGGCGCCGTTTGCGTTGACGACCTATCAGGACGCCGTCGACTGGGCCGAAACGATCGGCGAGGTCATCGAGGACCGCAGAATGCCGCCCTGGCACGCCGACCCGAAGTACGGCCGTTTTGCCAACGATCCTAGCCTGACCGATGATGAGCGGCGAACGCTCCTCAATTGGATCGACGATGGGCTGCCGTTAGGCGGTCCGAGCGAGTTGACTTCAGCCGACGACCTCCGCGACGGCTGGATGATCGGGCGACCGGATGTGACGCTCGCCATGCCGGAGGTTTTTCGAGTGCCGGCGGAAGGCGTCGTTGAATATCAACAGTTCTCCATCGATCCGGGCTTCGGTTCGGACCGCTGGATCGTGGCGGCCGAAATTCGGCCGCGCAATCGCGCGGTGGTGCATCACGCGACGCTGTTTCTGACGCCGACCGCGGGGGGTGCGCAGGTCGAACAAGGTTCGCTCGGCTCGTTCTGCGTCGCGGCAATGGCGCCCGGTAGCGGTCCCCTTACTTTGCCCGGCGGGATGGCCAAGCGCGTCCCCGCGGGCTGGTGCTTTTCGCTGCTCGTACACTACGTGTCGGTGGGCTCGCCCCAGACCGATCGGACCAGCATTGGGCTGAAGTTCGCCGCTCCGCACACGGTCCACAACGAAGTGGCCACGCGATTGCTGGTGGACGAACACCTTGCCATTCCTCCGGGGGCTGCCGACCACCGCGTCGAGCATTCCGTACGGCTCAACGACGAAGTGCTGTTACTGGCAATATTTCCTCACATGCACTCCGCGGCAAGTCGTTTCGTTATCAGGCACGATATCCGGACGGTTCGCAAGAAACTCTGCTGTACGTGCCGCGTTATGACTTCGATTGGCAGCACCGCTACGCGTTGCTCGAACCGAAGCGGCTGCCTTCGGGCACCGTGCTCAGTTGCCAGGCCGTGTACGACAATTCGCGTGCGAATCCGCGCAATCCCGATCCCAGCGTCATGGTTACGACCGGGCCGCAGAGCAGCGACGAAATGTTCAACGGTTATTTCGACGTGGCATTGGCCGATGAGGGTCTGCAAAGCGTTTCTCACCGCTGGTCTGCGCTACTGCGTTACGGGACTCATCCGGCGATGGCGTTGTTGAAATACCCGATACGAAAACCTGCTTCGATTTCAGGTTGAATACGCCAACCGAGATACCGACCGCGTGGTGTCGCTGCCCGGCCAGTTGGTCGCCCGCGAGCACATCGGCGGCATGTATATGGAAGGAGAGGTGCGGCTCCGGAAGGAGTCGAAGCTGAGCTATCTGGTGCGATACGACTTGCTGGACCACCGCAGTATCGTGCCGCCGCCGGGCAGCACCCTCACGACCGGCCGGTTCGACGTCAAACGGACAACTGTCGGCGTCAACTACCAGTTGACCGGCAATAGCCTGTTGATGCTCAACTACGAACGCTGGGTTCTCCCCGGCCCGCTACCCGATTTGAACGTCTACGGCGTGCGCTGGGCAGCCACGTTTTGACGACCAAGCCTGACAATCTCTTCATCTTGCGGCGCAATTGTTGCACGATTCGGGCGGTCGTCCTAACATAGATATTGGAAAGGCGGTTTATCGCTTGAAACAGGAGCCCGCCATGCTCAGTCTTGCCAGTTCGTCGCGTCATCAACGTGAGACCAGCGCCCTCATCGAGCAGCAGATTCAGCGCTGGTTGATGCTGCAACAGGCCGTGGAACAACGTTCGCCGCCGTGCGATTCGGTCGCCTGCGGACACTACATCGCCATCTCGCGCGAGGCCGGCACGGGCGCCGAGCAAATCGCGCGTGCCGTCGGCGACGAGTTGGGCTGGCGGACGCTCGATCGCGAGCTGCTCGGCTTGGTGGCCAAGGCCGCCGCCTGCTCGCCCTACGACGTCGAATTGATCGACGAGACGGGCGTGCGCTGGATCATGGAAATCTTCAATCACTGGATCGAGCACGCCCCGGTGAGCCACGAGAAATACTTCCTTCGTCTGTCGGCCGTGCTGCGGGCCGCCGTGCGGCAGGAAAACGTGGTGATCGTGGGCCGCGGCGCGCGGTTCTTGTTGCCGCACGACAAAGGGCTTTCCGTGCGGCTGATCGCTCCCAAGCACTTTCGCATCGAACAGGTGCGGCTGTTGCAGGGAATAAGCTTGGAGCAGGCCCGCGAATGGGTCGACCAGACCGACCGCGACCGGCGCGAGTTCGTGTTGCAGCACTTCCACCACGATGTCCACCATATCCACCTCTACGATTTGGTGCTCAACGTCGAGAAGCTCGGCGCCGACGGCGCCGCGCGGCAGATTGCCGCGGCCGCCCGCGACGTGTTTCCGCGTTGAACGGTCACTTCTGACGCGCGCCATGCAAACAATGGCGGTGGCTGGGGCAGAAGCTGGCCGAGATCGATCCGGCCATTGCCAAAACGCGCCGTTCGGCCGGCGATGTCCCGGTGGCGGCGCGACCGGGGCATCGCCGCGGCGGAGCGGTTAGGTCAGGAACCGGCCGAGCGCGCGGCTCTGCCCCAGCCACCGCCGTTGGTTTCGCCTTCTGCAGCGTGGCGTATAGAATACTTGCATGGCTGCTGTACCCGAACGCGAGACGATCTTTTCCGCCGGCCGGCTGGCGGGCATCGATTATGGCACAGTGCGCGTGGGCGTGGCCTTGACCGATGCGCGGCGGACGTTGGCCAGCCCCTACGAGATTTACCGCCGCCGCGACCGCGCCGCCGACGCACGCTATTTTCAGTCGCTCGTGGCTCAAGAACGGATCGTGGGCTTCGTCGTGGGCCTGCCGGTACACCTGAACGGGCGTGAAAGCGAGAAGTCGCGCGAAGCCCGGCAGTTCGGCGAGTGGCTGGCCGAAACAACCGGCCTGCCGGTGGCCTACTTCGACGAGCGATTCACGACGGCCGAGGCCGACCAGTTTCTCGGCGCGGCGGAACTGACCAAGAAGCAGCGGGCGGCCCGACGCGATATGCTGGCCGCGCAGATTATGCTGGCGGCGTTTCTCGAATCGACCTCGCCGGGCGAACCGGCGCCCCTTGACGACTGAGTGCGACGCCGATGGCAACAAGATTGATTATCGGCTGCGGTTACCTGGGCGGCCGCGTGGTCCGGCGCTGGCTCGCGGCGGGCGATGCGGTGTATGCCGTGACGCGCCGGGCCGACCGCGCCCTGGCCTGGCAACAGGAAGGACTCAAGCCGGTCGTGGCCGATGTCACCGACCGCCCAACGCTCGATTTGCCAACAGCCGACACCGTGCTCTATGCCGTCGCCCACGATCCAAGGTCGGGCAAGAGCCAC
Organism: Pirellulales bacterium; assembly: GCA_035533075.1. Classification (NCBI taxonomy): domain Bacteria; kingdom Pseudomonadati; phylum Planctomycetota; class Planctomycetia; order Pirellulales; species Pirellulales bacterium. The sequence continues at coordinate 4,472 of DATLUO010000165.1, forward strand.
ACCGAGACACACGTGGTCGGATTGACGAACGTGCTCGACGCGCTGCCCCCCACGTTTCGGCGGCTGATCTATATCAGCACGACCGGCGTTTACGGCGACGGTCAGGGCCAGTGGGTCGATGAAGAAACTCCCTGCCATCCCCAGCGGCCGGCGGGCGTGGCATGCCTGGCGGCCGAACGAATGCTTGAAGCTCACGGCCACGGCCGGCGGGCGGTCATTCTGCGTCTGGCGGGCCTCTATGGTCCCGATCGAATCCCCCGCATCGACGCGCTGTTGGCCGGCGAGGCGCTCGACGCTCCGCAACACGGCTTCTTGAATCTGGTCCACGTCGACGACGCCGTCGAAGCCGTGCTTGCCGCCGACGAGATCGAGACGAGCTTACCGCGACGCTATCTGATTGCCGATGGCGCTCCGGTGGAGCGGGACGAATACTACGCCGAGTTGGCGGGGTTGGTCGGCGCACCGGCTCCGCGGTTTCGGCTGCCCCAGCGCGAGACGCCGGCCTACGCCCGTGCGACCGCCGACAAGCGCGTCTCGAACGCCCGCATGTTGGCCGAGCTCCAGCTGACGCTTCGTTATCCGAGCTACCGTGAGGGGTTGAGGGCGATCGTGGCCGGGCGACAGGCATTGGGCGAGTAACGGGCTGACCACCGCCCGAGGTTATATGCGGCTAGTCGTGAATTGGAACCAGGTGGGGGGTGATCTCCAGCGCGCTGGAGATCGCGGCCAACGGCAGATCGCCAAACGGTTGAAGGGTTTTCCCGCGGTCCGCCGGACTTGGGGACATGATCCAAACGATCGAGTCGTTTACGGATTTCAATCCGTCGTCCGGAGTCGAAACGACGCCTTACGCCTCCGGCGCCTTTACCGATCCCACGATGAGCGCGCAAGCGCACGCCGCGCCGGTAGCAGCGCCGGCGGTACCCGAACCGTCGAGCCTCACGCTGTTCGGCGTGGCGGCTGGGATGTTCGCTGGTTACCGCGGCTGGCGGCGAAGAAAACAGGCATCCATCGCCTGACCGTCTCGGCGAATTCGTTAAGCTCGCGCTCGGCCGGAGCTTCAGGCGCGCGCGGTGGGACGGCGCTCGCAAGCTCGCTTGTCCCACGCTACGGATGGTGGATGGTCGTCAGCAGAAAACTAAAACGGCAGCAGCACCCCCAGCGAGGCGATGTGGATCTGGGCGCGGAGCGTGCTGTTGTTGAAATCGCCGCCGGCCAGGAGGCTTGTGCCCACGTACCGCGTGGGACCGAAGGAGTATTGATCAGCGGCGTTCACCCTGCGATTTAGGGCAGGCCGATCGGCGACGTGAAATCGGCGGGCTTCACGGCCAACAGCGAGCAGGGCACGTGCGTCACCAGCCGCTCGGCCGTGTTGCCGATGAACACGCCCGGAATGCCGCTGCGGGCCATCGTGCCCATCACCAGCAGGTCGACGTGGTGGACCCGAATGAAATCGAGAACGGCGGTGTCGGCGATGCTCAGCCCTTCGACGATGTGCAGCTCCGCCTTGACCGACGGATTCGGCCCGGCAACGCGGGCCAACTGCTCGTCCAGCCGCTGCCGCCCGTCGGCCTTCACCTTGTCGTGATAAATCTGCGCGCTCGTGTCGAGCAGGCCGGTGCTCCAGAGGCGGTCGAGCGGATAATCGACGGCGTGCAGCAAGTTGACCTTGGCCCCGGTCAGCGCTCCCAGCGCCAGCCCTAATCGCAAGGCGTTCTCGGCCACCTCGCTCAAATCGCTGGCCACCAGAATGCTGGTCGGCAGCGGATGCGGTTCGGGCCGCGTGATCCACACCGGGCAGGGGCAATTGTGCAGCAGCTTCATGGCCGTGCTGCCAAACAGAAACCGCTCGACGGCGCCCACGTTGCGCGTGCCGACGATCACCACGTCGTACTGCCCACGCTCGACCTCGCGCGTGAGTTCCACCCACCCCTCGCCGCTGACGAGCCGGGAGTCGGCGGTCAGACCTCGCGCTTTGGCCTCGTGGACCAGATGGTCGAGGGCACGGCCGCCCGACTTTCGAAGCTGGCCGGTGACGCGCGAGGCATCGCCTCCCAGCGAAACGATGGTCGCTTCGGGCAGGTCGACGGCGGCAAAAAACGTGACGCTGGCCGCCGATGTTTCGGCCAGCCAGAGGCCATGCTTGATGGCTTCTGCGACGGGCGGCGAAAAGTTGCTCGAACCCACGCCGTCGGCCTGCAAAAGATCGACGCCCACCAGGACTTTCTGAAACGGTGCCATGAGGTTGTTTCCCGACGAATTCGTTGACATCGCGCGCCCAGACCGAACCGGCCGGCGTCGAACAGGCCGATTGCGGGCCTGCCGCAACTCCGGCACGCTCCAGCTTACACTAGGGACATGCTTCGATGTAGCGGGGACATGATGTGCGAAACGGCGCGCCGAGCACGCTTAGCACAGCTTTCGGCACGCAATCGTATCGCTCCCCGCCGCAATGCCTTTGTTGCTTTCGCGGTTTTTCTCGGCGTTTTCGGCGTCGGATGTGGTTCGGCTCCGCTTCGGCGCACCACGTGCTTTAGTAACCGGTGGGTCGTTCATCGACGACGTTCTTACCGACTTGATTAGAAAGAAGCGCGACTACGCCCGTTTTGAATGAAAAGTCTTATTGGCAGCTTGCCGACCGCGGCCTTGCCGCGTGCGACAGGCAGGAAACCGCACGGAGTTACGAACCATGAACACCTACAAAGACAGCGAAATTCATTGCGACCATTGCCAATGGACGAGCGAGCGTGCGCTCTGGCACGACGACGTCCGCGTATGGGAGCAAGAGATCGACGAGATGGGCGCGAAGCTGCGCCGAGTCGAGGCGGTGCTGATCCAGCACCGGCACGACTTGCAAGTCCACGCCGCCGCGCTGCGGCTGTACGACGACCGGGACGCTCGCCGGGAGCACGCCTTGGCCCAATACGAGAAAGAAGGCAACGACGAAAAAGGGATGGTGCTGGAGCACGCGCATGAGTCGGAGGTCTCTCAACAGGCCCGGCAGCGCGAACGCCACCACGAGTTGAAGGCAGCTCAGCGGCGGCTGATGGCGAATCTGTTGGCCATGGCCAAGATCGCCGATCACTTGCAAGACTGGGATTGGTGATGTCCGTCACGCTCGGCTCTTGACGGTCAGCCAAACCGGGCCATCGGGCCATAAGCCCAAAGACGCAATCGGCTTGACGACTTGACCGGGCCGAAGGGTGACGTCGAATTCTTGAAGCACTCGGGCGACGACGAGTTGCATCTCCAGCAAGGCAAATTCATTTCCGATGCACTGGTGCGGCCCCCCGAGAAAGGGAAAGTAAGCTTCCTTCGGACGACCGGCCATGCGCTCAGCGGTGAAACGGTCGGGGTCGAAGACGTCCGGCGCGTCCCAGAAAGCGGGATGCCGGTGAGTGACGTACGGGCACAAAACCACCGTCGAACGCGCCGGGATACGGAAACCGCCGATCTCGTCATTCGCGACAACGCGGCGCGGGACGACCCAGATCGGCGGGTATAATCGCAGTGACTCTTGGATGACGGCACGCGTGATGTGCAACCGCGGTGCATCCGCCGCGCTGGGCAGCCGATCGCCGATCACCGCCTTGATCTCCTGGCAGACACGCTCGCGTATCGGCGCATGAGAGGCAAGCAAATACCAGGTCCAGGTGAGCGCGGTGGCCGTCGTCTCGTAGCCTGCGAGCAAGAAGTTCAGAACCTCGCTGCGGAGCTGGTCGGCGGTCATTCTTTCGCCCGTTTCTTCGTCGCGGGCCTGAACGAGCATCGAAAGCAGATCGCCGCGGTCCGCCTCGTCGCCCAGCCGCTCTCGGACAATCGCCGTCACGATCTGTTTGAGCGTCGACACCGCCTTTTTGAATCGGCGGTTCGTCGACGTCGGCACCCAGCTCGGTGAACCGAAGGGATGATGGAGTCGATATTCGAAATACTGGCCCAGCACGGCGAACGCCTGGCCTACTTCGTCGGCCTCATGGCTTACATCCCGATCGAAGAGTGTCCGGCTCGTGATGCCAAGAGTCAGGCGCGACATCTCGCGTCGCGCCTCGATCACCTTTTCTTCTTCTTCCGCCGCCATGTCACGCCATCGCGATACCAGCCCGGACGCCGCGTCGACCATCACGCCGGTGTACTCGGCCAGCCTTTGCCGGTGAAAGGCGGGTTGTGCCATCCGCCGCTGTCGAAGCCAGAAAGCCCCTTCCGACACGGTCAGGCTGTCGCCAAATATTCGCCGCATCAACCGGTACTGCCAGCCGCGCAAATAGTTCTTAGGATGCTCGTGCAACACGCGTCGGACGTGCTCCGGATGGAAGAGGAAATGGACCACCACCGGCCCAATGCGGAAACGAAATACGTCGCCGAACCGCTCCCGTGCCTGCATTTGAAAGCTCAGCGGGTCGCACAGGAAGGCGCCCAAGGGGCCATAGGGCAGCGGAATGGCATGAGTGATTCCTGGGGCCACAGCCATGTCAGTGTGCCGCTGGTCGGCCGCCGTGAAACTCGCCGTGACCGGCGTCGTCCCAGCTTTGACCGTTGACCAGCACGTCGGCCACGAGCTCGCTCGACAATGCGCGGCGCACCGCGGCCAGCACCTGGCGATGTTCCATGGGCTTGTTGTAAATCAAGCTCAGGCAAATCGGCTGGGGAGTTTCCGTGTCGACATGCTCGAGCACGGCGGTGCCCCCGCCCGCGGCCGCTTGCGACTCGAGGTGCTCCGGCGTCGATGCCAGCGGCCGAGGAGGCCCTCCCTTGAGAAGGTCTTCGAGGCCGTCGGTGTCGTACCACCGCACCGAACCTTGCTGCTTGACGTGCAGCCGCAGCCAACGGCGGAGCGAACGCCCCAGCGCCTTGAAGTCGGCGGGCGTGAGCGCCTGGCGAGGATAGATATCGAAGTTGACGGTCACAGCGGTCCTTCTATCGGGTCCGGTTCTGGTCTGTGGCGGAACGGGCAGAGGCGCCGCCCTCACCCAACATCGTCTCGCAAGCACTCTGGCACTTGCGGCACTCCTTGGCGCATTGGCTCATGTGTTGATCGTCGGTAAACCGCTCGCAGGCTGCGGCACAGCGGGCGCAGGCGTCGGCGCACGCCTTGCATATCAGGCCGCTGAACGGACCACCCCGCGAGACGATCTGGTCGGCGGCGGCGCAAATCTCAGCACAGTCGAGGCAAGTCTGCAACGTCTCCCGATGGGCCTTGTTTCCCTCGCTGACGAGATCGAGGCAGTGGGCCGCGCACGAATCGCACGCTTGCTGGCACGCGCCACACTCGGCGGCGCATTGCGAGGTCGGCTGCGCGTGATGCTCGTGCGCGGCCTTGCTTGCGGTGGCCGCTCGGATTCCGTTTGGCCGAGACGATTCATTACGGCCCTGGGCAAGGGCCTGAAGACTGAAGGCGACCGCGACGGCAAGGGTGGTTGCGGCGACGAACGCAGAGGCACGGGCAGTAGCTCGCATGACAGAATCTCCTTTTTGGGGTACGACACACACGCACAAAAGCCCCACCTAGCAATTCTTGGGCCACTGCACCCAGATTAGGGCCGTAACGCGGTGACCGTGGCCATCTGCCGGTGTGCCGACGTCGCAGGACGGGTCGGGGCAAACCGCGCCGGTGCCAAAGAAACCAGTCCACTGGCTGAACCTCTCCGATCGGCAGTGCCTCCATATCCACCAGAAAGTGGGGTAAACCGGCCGCGACCATTCATGCTAATCTCCGCCGCTGCCGATATTCGCGGTTGCACGCCGGGCGCTCCGCCTCAAGCAAATCCCCGGCATTTGGTCGTCAGGGAAGATGGGTCGAATAGACAAAGATCGCTGGTTCGACGGTTTGTGGCTGACAGCATGTCTGGCGGCATCGAGCGTCTGGTGCATCTCCGCCGGTCGGCAGCTTAGCGCGACATTCGACGAGCCGCTCTATCTCGAACGCGGCCTGGAAGTCTGGCGAACCGGCAGCCACGCCGGGCTGATGAAGCTCGGCACCATGCCGCTGGCCATCGATGGGTGTACGCTGCCACTCTATCTATATGAGCGCTGGTCGGCGACGCCGATCGACCCGGTGCGCGACCTCAACCGCATACTGCCCTGGTCCCGCTCGGCGGCACTGGTTTTCTGGTGGCTGCTGCTGGTTTATGGTTGGCTGGCCGGCCGGTCGTTGGCCGGACCCTGGGGCGGACGTCTGGCCGTCGCCTGGCTGGCCTGCGAGCCGAACCTGCTGGCCCACGCCGCGCTGGCCACGACCGACATCGCCGTCAGCGCCTGCCTGCTGGCCCTGGTCTATCACTTTCGCGCCGGGCGCGAACGATCGTGGTGGCCGCGCGTCGGCCTGCCGGGCTTGTGGTTCGGCGCGGCGCTGCTGGCCAAGGCGTCGGGCATGGTCTTTGGCCCGCTCTGCCTGATCGCCGTCGAAGCCCACCGGATGTGGAACACCCGGCCCTGGCC
>DATLUO010000166.1 GCA_035533075.1 Pirellulales bacterium
GGCCAAGCTCGGCCCCCGCCACCCCTGTTGTCTCGTAAACATGATTGATGCATCCCACGATTATAAACCACCGCCCCGACGGTTGGCAGCCGTGCCGGCAAGTGATAGGATCATGCTCCATGAGCATCGACGTCGGCGAAATTGGCGAAATCCCGGCCGTGTGGACCAGGCGGCATCTGTTGGGGCTCGAAGGCATTTCCGCCGAAGAGCTGACTTGCATTCTCGACGCCGCGGTCATGTTCAAAGAGGCCACCGCGGGCTGCCGCCAAAAACTCTCGGTGCTCACCGGCCGCACCCTGGCTAATCTCTTCTTCGAGGCTTCCACCCGCACCCGCACCAGCTTCGCTCTGGCCGCGCGACGCTTGGGGGCCGATGCCCTCGATTTTTCGGCCTCCGGCAGCAGCCTCTCGAAGGGCGAGACGGTCATCGACACTGCCAAGAACATCGAGGCGATGGGCGTCGATGTCGTCGTCGTCCGCCATCGCACGCCGGGCACGCCGCACCTGTTGGCTCAAAAACTCGATTGTTGCGTGATCAACGCCGGCGATGGCCCGCACGAGCATCCGACGCAGGGCTTGCTCGACATCATGACCATCCGCGAACACCGCCCCGACCTGTCCGGCCTGACCGTGGCCCTGGTCGGCGACATTTTCCATAGCCGCACCGCCCGATCGAATATCTGGGGACTGAAGCAGCTCGGCGCTCACGTCATCGTCTGCGGGCCATCGACGCTCGTTTCGCCGCGCTGGCAGGAGCTGGGCGTCGAAGTATCTTACGACCTCGACAAGATCCTGCCGCGCTGCGATGTCTTGAACCTGTTGCGCATCCAGTTCGAGCGGCAATCGACGCGGCCCTTCCCGTCGGTGCGTGAATATGCCCACCTCTATGCGATGAACCGCGAACGGCTCGACCGCGCCAAGCCCGGCGTCCTGATCCTGGCACCGGGCCCGATCAATCGCGGTGTCGAAGTCACGCCCGACGTGGCCGATGGTCCGCATTCGGTGATCCTGGAACAAGTCACCAACGGCTTGGCCATCCGCATGGCCGTTTTGTGGCTGGTGTGTGGCGCGGCAGAAGAGGGTTCAGGGTTCAGGGTTCGGGGTTCAGGATAGGAGCGAACCGCGACCCCCAAAACCTGAACCCCGAACCCTGAACCCCGAACCCTTACATGTCTTCCATCCTGATTAAATCCGGCCGCATCATCGACCCCAGCCAGCAGCTCGACCGGGTGACGAACTTGCTGCTGCGCGACGGTCGTGTCGCCGGCTACGACGTGGCCGAGAACGGGCAAGACGTGATTCTCGACGCCGCACGCAAAATCGTGGCGCCGGGTCTCATCGACATGCACGTCCACTTGCGGGAGCCGGGCCGCGAAGAAGACGAAACGATCAAGACGGGCACCGCCGCCGCTCTGGCGGGCGGGTTCACCTCCATCGCCTGCATTCCCAACACCGAGCCGCCCATCGACACCCAGGCCACCGTCGAATTCGTGCTGCACCAGGCCGAGCGGGCCGGCAACTGCAACGTCTTCGTGGTGGCCTGCGTGAGCAAGAACCGCGAAGGCAAAGAGCTGGCTGAGATCGGGCAGCTCGTCGAGTCGGGAGCGGTGGCTTTCAGTGACGACGGCGCTCCGGTCTACGACGCCGAACTGCTTCGCCGGGCCTACGAATACTGCCTGATGTTCGACAAGCCGATTCTCAACCACGCCGAGGTACTGGAGCTGACGCGCGGCGGCGTGATGCACGAAGGGCTGGTCTCGCTCAAGCTGGGCTTGCCCGGCATGCCGGCGGCGGCCGAAGAGGTGATGACCGGCCGCGACATCATTCTGGCCGAGGCCACGGGCGGGCGGATTCACATCATGCACATCTCGACGGCGGGCAGCGTCGAGCTGGTGCGGCGGGCCAAGCGGCGCGGGGTGCGCGTGACGACGGAGGTTTGCCCGCACCATTTCACCCTGACCGACGATTCTCTGCGAGCGTTCGACTCGAACTACAAGATGAGTCCGCCTCTTCGAGCGCGCAGCGACGTGGAGGCGTGCATTCAGGGGCTGATCGACGGCACGATTGACGCGATCTGCACCGACCATGCGCCGCACGCGGCCGAGAAGAAGATGCAGGAGTTGGACCGTGCCCCGTTCGGCATTGTGGGGCTGGAAACCGCCTTGGGGCTGGTTTCGACGCAGCTCGTGGCCGCCGGGCATCTCACCTGGCCGCAGGCGATCGAAAAGATGACGATCAACCCCGCCCGCGTCTTGGGCATCAACAAGGGGACGCTGGCCCTCGGCGCCGACGCCGACGTGACGCTGATTGACCCTGACGGCGAGTGGACCGTCGATCCGGAGCGTTTCCGATCGAAGAGCCGCAACACGCCCTTCGCCGGCCGCAAGCTTCGCGGCCGGGCCGACACCGTGATCGTCGCCGGCAAAGTGAAGTACTGCGTGGCGGACCCCGCGGGTCGCGGCTCGTCCCGAAGGGACGGCGGAGTTTAGCCGTGGGTGCCGACCCACGGGAAGAATTCTGCGCCGCGAGCCAATGCCGGGGTAGCGGCGGCGAAGTGTTGTCCGACCCCAGGTGGTACTTGGCCGCGCTGTGTGCGGTCCGCGCGACAGACGTGTCGCTCTTGCCGGCGCGCCCCCGCCGCAAGCGGCCGGCAACGCGTTGGTCGAGATCCACCGCAGAGCGCACTGCTCCCAAGGCGTATCGCCGTGCAGCCACGCTTTGCCGCTCGCCACTCGCGTCCCGGTGCGTACGTGCCGGAAGGCACGTCGGGACATGCCGTGGCCGCGCGCGAATCACCACGGCCCGTCCCGATCCACAATCGCTGATCGAGGCATCGGTCGACGTGACCAACGAGCGCCGACCTAACACGCCGCCGTTAGACAGATAAGCGCACAGACCTACTGGCCGTCGAGTTCCTCGCGGTACTGATCGCTGTCGTTAACGACGGCCGCGAGAACATCTGAGACCGTGAGCTGGGTTTCGGCGTGCCCACAGTCCCTTCGCATCGCCAGCAATAGCCTTCCCCATCCCTTTAACGCCTCGATCCAGGCACCGCTCCCTTGGGTAGCCGCTACGTCTAGTTTAGCGGCCTTCCACGCACGAACTACGTCGTCAGATCCAATGAGCGTTAGTCGAAGGGTCCACTTCCGGAACTCCTCCAGACCAGGGTAACGCGAGCAAGGCGAAGCAAAGCGCCGGTAGTCTATCCATGCCCAACGGGTACGAGCAATCCTGCCAAATGACCCGCTGCGCGGAGCCGCTTGTAGCGCCCGCTTGACAGGCTCTGCCAGTGCGTGACCCTGGACGGCGGCGGACGTAATCTCAAAGCATGCGAACCGACGACCTTGTTCAGCAACTGATGGCGCTTCCTTTGCCCGACCGGGGTAGTCGTCGCGCAGGAACTGTGGCAAAGCATCGATCAGGGTTTGGCCGTCGGTGCCGGCGACGAGCAGAAAGAAGCGGGCCGGGCCGCACGGCAACGTGAGGCGGTGCGGCGGGCCCTCGAATGCGGGTGATTTATCATCCCCACGCCGAATTGATCGAAGCGGTAGCTTTCTATGACAAGCGCGTTCGCGGCTTGGGCGATGCCTTCCGCTCAGGGTTCGGGCGGTCTTTTCGGCCGAGGCGGGTCGAAAACCACCAACTTTGCTGGACTGATTAAGAATGTGGGAGTCCGCCACCCAGCATCCTTGGCGGTTAGCTCATAGTCCATGGGAGCCTCCGGGGCTCCGTCGCTAGCCGGCCCTGCCTGTTGTCCATCGTTGAATCGCTCCGGCTTACTCTCATCCGTCGCCATGATCCACCTCCGCATCGAATTGTTGACTTGCCAGCGGCTGGCCGTCTACGAGCACAACAAGCTCATATCGCCCCGGCCTCGGCAGCGGCACAAATTCAAAAGGAACCATCACCTGAATCTTAGCTAATCGATCTGGAAAATCCAGATCGTCCAACCTCGTCTCAGCGATCGTTGAACCATCAGTTAAGTCATTGATCTCCACCGATAGCGGATATCGGCCTATCCCATTTTAGACCTGCAGGAACGTTGCAAAGCGAGTCGATCGACCCGGAAAAACCCGCAGGCCGAACCTCTCGATCAGATTGTGAAGCGTGATCTTCCCGGTAATTTGGCTCTCGGTCACCTTTTCGCAGACGAGCAACGCCTTGCAGTGAGGCAATGGTTTGGCAGCGTTGGACGGATCGCGGGGATTGGCTGTAGACATCGGGCTAGCTCCACAAATTCCGGTCCAACATCCGGTAAGATTGATCTCTCCGAGGACGCGGTGGAGGACTATGTGCGGCAGTACCAGACGATGGTGGCCGCGCGCCATACGGACTTGGAGCACATGCGCCCAAAATAGGCGACACTCGTTCACTACTTGGCCCCATCCACAACTGCGATTTCGTCGTCACTCACCCCGTACAGCCGATAGATGAACGCGTCAATTTGTCGATCGGTCGCGTCGATCTGCCGGTCGATCATCTCGCGCGTTGTAACCCCTGACGAGTTTGACTCAGGCAACGGAACCGCTTGCGGCCGGTTTCCTTGCGGCCGGTCTGCCGGTTACGATAATCGCTGAAGAACGTGAAGCGCGCAAGCCGTACATGATGAACCGGGCACTCTGGACCAAGGCGATCAACGACGCCAGGCTGCTGTTGGGCGGCTTGGTGCTGTTGATGTTCGCCTTCAACTGTCTGTTCGTGTGGCTGACGAGCCTCGTCGATCTCGGTGCCTGGCAGTTCATTTTGCAGTCGCTGCCCGGCCAGTTGCAGTCGCTGATCGGGGTGCCGATCGCGAAAGTGGCCACCACCGCGGGCCGAATTGGCCTGGGTTACATCGACCCCGTGGTTCTCTTTACGCTGGTCACCTGGTCGCTGGCCCGTGGCAGCGACGTGGTCAGTGGTGAAATCGGCCGCGGAACGATGGAGTTGCTGCTGGCCCAGCCCGTGTCGCGGCTTTCACTGCTGGCGACGCACGCCATCGTCACTACGGTCGGCTCGGCCCTGTTGGCGGCTTCGGCCTGGGCGGGCACCTACACGGGCCTGCTGCTGACCGGCCTCATCAAAGAAGCAGACCCGGCGCTCTACGTGCCGGCCGCGTTCAACCTCTTCGCGGCGACGTTCTTCCTGACTGCCGCCACGACGCTCGTTTCCGCCGGCGACAGCCAGCGCTGGCGTACTTTGGGCATCGTGGGTGCCTTCTACGTCGTCGAGCTGATTCTCAAGATCGTGGCCCGCATGGCGCCCAACTTCACTTGGCTGATGTACGCAACCTTCCTCGGCGCTTTCGAGCCGCAATCGCTGGTGGTCTACCCGGAACGTGCGTGGCAGATCTCCCTGCGTTATGATGGCACGCTGATCGGCCTGGGGCTGGCAGCTTATGTGGCCGCCGCTGTGGTATTCAATCGGCGCGATATTCCCGCACCGTTATAGCGTTCTCGCATAGCCAGCTTTGATATTTCCGGGCATAATAATCGCTGCGGGAACAAGGATGTCGCCAAAAGAACCAGTTACGGCCATAGGTTTGCCATGCCAACGCCATTCAGCGTGTTATTCACAGTGGGGCTTTTCGCGCTTTCAGCTCTGTTCTCGCCGGTCGCGGTCGCCGCGGAGAATGAGGGCCAGCCCGATCTCGACAAGGCCATCGAAACAAAAGTTTCGGCCGAGACCTTGGCCGAATGGGGCACGGTGATCGATTTGTGCCAAAGCGCGCTCGATAAAGGGCTCGATAAGGCCAATGAAGAGTTTTGCAAGCAGTTGCTCAGTTCCACGCTGCTGCAACGGGCTGAAGAGATCAGCGAACGGCTTTTTAATAAGAACAATCCGTTCGGTCCGCAAGCGCCGAACTTTGTGCGGATGGCGCTCAAAGACGTCGAGCGGGCCGTGGAGATCGACCCGAAACAGGCCTCGGCCCAGGTCCTGCTCGGCAAGCTGCAAGGGCGCAGCGGCGACCTTAAGAAGGCCCGACTCGCTTTCGACGAAGCCGTGCGTCTGGCCAAGGACGACGACGACGTCAAGGCCCAAGCGTTTCGCTGGCGCGGCCTGATCAGCGAAAAGCTCGACGACCGCCTGGACGACCTCTCGGAGGCGGTGAAGTTGGCCCCGGACAACGCCGAAATCCTCCGCGACCGCGGCGCCGCTTACTTGGCCGCCGGTAAGCCGGAAGAAGCGCTCGCCGATTTCGACGCCGCGCTCAAAATCGACGACGACGACGTGGCCGCTCACGAGGCACGCGGCATGGCCCTGGATTCGCTCAAACGCTACGAAGATGCCGCCGAAAGTTTCGGCCGGGCCGTGGAACTCTCCCCCGGCAATGCCATTCTCCTGCTGCAACGCGCGCGCATGCGTGCCTTGACCGGCAATCACGAAGGAGCGATCGACGACGTCGACCGGGCACTGGAAATCGACCCGGACAACCTGTTTGGCCTGTTGCTGCGGGCACAGACCCTGGTGCAACTCGACAAAGCCGAAGAGGCGCTGGCCGACGCGAACCGCGCGTTGGCGTCGAGGCCCGATTCCGACGATGCTTTGCGCGTGTGGGCCATGGTCACCGAGAAGGCCGACAAGGCCGAAGAGGCGATCAAGGAGCTGCGCCAGCAGGTCGAGGCCAATCCCGACGACGCGGTCGCCTGGCTGCAGCTTGGGCTGCTCTACGCGGCGGGCAAACAATCGGCCAAGGCCATCGACGCCGATTCGGCCGCCATCAAGCTCGATCCGCAGCGCGACTTCGCCTACCAGGTGCGGGCCGACATCTATCTCAACGGCGGGCAACAAAAAGAAGCCATCGGCGACTATGAGAAGGCCCTGAAGCTCGACGCCGAGAGGAATAACGGCATGGCCACCAACAACGGCATACTCAACAATCTGGCCTGGGTGCTGGCCACCTCGCCGGAAAAGGAGTTGCGCGACGGCCAACGGGCGATCAAGCTGGCTACTCAGGCCTGCGAGCTGACGAATTACAAAATGGCCCACATCCTGAGCACCTTGGCCGCCGCCTACGCCGAGACGGGCGACTTCGAAACGGCCCGCAAGTGGTCGGCAAAATCGGTGGAGATTGCCGATGACTCGCTCAAAGATCAGCTTCGCAAGGAGTTGGCCAGCTATGAGAAAGAGCAGCCGTGGCGCGAGAAGCAGCCCCAGCCGTAGCGGCTCTCGAGTCGCGGCTGCGTCAGCTCTGGCCGCCCGACGACTGGTGCGACGTCACGGTGTTGGCGGCCGTCTCCGGCGGGGCCGACAGCGTGGCCCTGTTACGCGGCTTGCAGGCGGTCCGCACACCCGGCCCAGGTCGCCTGGTGGTGGCCCATTTCAACCATGCCCTGCGCGCCGAGGCTGACGACGACGAGCGATTTGTGCGGCAGCTTGCCGAGCGGCTGGGGCTGCAGTGCGTCGTAGCGCGGGCCGAGCGTCCCGCCGGTCCGCCGAAGCCGGCGAGCGGCATGGAGGAGGCCGCCCGCCATGCCCGATATGATTTTTTGCGGGCAACAGCGACCGAATTCGGGGCCCGTTACGTCGCCACAGCGCATACGGCCGACGATCAGGCCGAAACCGTGCTGCACCGCATCCTGCGCGGCACGGGCATCGGTGGTCTATCGGGCATGCGCCGTGCGCGCTCGCTTAGGGAAGGCGTCACGCTCATTCGTCCGCTGTTGACCGTCCGCCGCGCGGAGTTGGTCGCGTACCTCGCCGCCCTCGGTCAGCCGTTTCGCGAAGACGCGACCAATCTGGAGCGACGTTTCACGCGCAATCGACTGCGGCACGAATTACTGCCCCAGCTCGCCGAGCAGTATAACGGACAAATTGCGGATGCTTTGTTGCGGCTGGGGCGTCTTGCGGGCGAGGCCCAGGAGGTGATCGACGGGCAAGTCAAGCAGTTGCTACGCCGCGCGGTGCGATGGGAAGCGGAACGGCTTGTTTTCGATTGCACGGAACTTGCCGAGCAGCCCCGTTATGTGCTTCGCGAACTGCTGATCGCGGCCTGGCGCCGGCAGGGTTGGCGCGAGCAGGCGATGGGGTTTGACGTGTGGGAGGCTTTGGCCGACAGCCTGCTGGCAACCGCTGCGTCCGGGCGTACGGCGTGGCCGATGTTGCCGGGTCGAATCGCGGTCGCGCGTCACGGCGATCTTTTAGTGTTGTCGGTCGGCGGCGATTCGGCCGGGAAGACCAGCCTGAGCGCTTGAAGCACCAAAAAAATGACCAACACGCCGAGCAACAGGAAAGGCCAGTAATCGGCCAGCGGCACGCCGGCATGCACGGCGGTCGTGGCCACGACGAGCACCAGCAGCCCGGCGATAAGCAGCAGGCAGCCAATGCCCGACATCACGCCCTTGAACGTGGCCTGCTCGCTGGGCGTTTCGAAGAACAACTCGATCGTGCGGCCACGCTGCAGGCTGTGTTCCACGGCGTCGGCCAATTCCATCGTGCGGCAGGCGTCGATCCAATCGGGCAGACCGGCGTCGGCGTTGGGCAACCGTTCGACGAGTTGCCGCAGGCCCGCCGCCGCATCGCCGGACGCGAAGCTTTCCGTGACCGTCTGTCCGTCGCGCACCTCAAGTTGCCAAGGCCCGGTTTTCACGGCGTCGAGCACGGCCCGGCCGCGCGTACCCAAAAGGGTGAATCGCGAGCTTTCCGCATCGGCCGCGAGCACCGACCAGCGCACCAACACGTTCGACGTGCCCGACATCTGCACGCTGAGCGTGCCATAATTGATCGCCTCGGGCGACGACCGCACTCCGGCGGAGGTCATCGCCGATACTTTGTCGATCGCGCCGGCGAGCGGCCGCACCAGTTCCATGTCGCGCACGAAGCCGTGCAAGACGTCGCTTCGGCCGCGCGTCACGAAGCTGTGTTCGATCACGATCTGTTCCAGCACGCCCAGCGGGCCCGTCGCTGGATCGCCCGCCAGTTCGGCCAATCTGCGCCAGGCCGGGTGCGACGATTCGGGCACGTAGGGCAACATCACCGCGCGGCTTTCCTGACGGATCATGTCGAGCTCGTAGTAAACGAGCATCGAGTCGAGAACGGGATGGGACACAATCATCGTCGTTCCCGCCTGGGCGAGTTTGCGAAGCTGCTCGGTCCGCCCTTCTTGATCGGCTGACCGTGAGACGATCACGACGTCGGCGGTAGCACCCGCCAGAAGTCCTTCCCAGTGTTCGGCGATGAGAACTCCCGGCGAGGCTGCCCGAATCGCCGGGGCGAACTGGCCAAGGTCGTGCGCCCAAACCAGCCGATGCTCGTCGCTGCGCGCCACCGCCTTGGCCAGTTCCAGCGTGTCGGGGTCGCAGCCAAGCAGGGCAAAGTTCATTTCGTCCAGAGAACCTCCACCCGTTTGCCTTTGGTGGCATGGTTCGTGCGCGGCGGGCTTTTGTGCTTCCGCCAAGTGGGAGCGGGATAAAGCTCGTCGAGCAACGGGCAGTCGTAATTGGAAAAAGCCACGCGACCGCGGACCGAATTGAGTGTCTCAGCCAATTCGCGGTGCTGCTCGTCGGTCATCTCATGCCGATAGGCCTTGGCGTCGCCGCGCGTCGCATGCACGTAGGGCGGATCGCAGTAAAAAAGGGTTTCGGGCGAATCGTAAAGGCGAATCACGTCGATGGCGGGCCGGTTTTCGATTTGTACCCGTATAAGCCGCTCGACGATTTCCGGCAACCGCTCGACGCCGCCCAGCCATCGGCTGATGACGCCGCTCATGCCGGCCCGGCTCGTGTTCTTGCAGTTGGCCCATCGGCCGATCGAAGCCGTTTGCGCCAGCCCTGTGCGCACCTGCCGCGCGCGAACGTAAAAGCGGCGCGCTCGCTCGACGGGCGAAGCCGTGGGATCGAGTTTGCAGGCGATCAAGAACTCCTCGCGCGAAAACGGCGTCAAGCCAAGGACGCGAGTCAGCTCGTCGCCGTTGTCGCGCAGCACGCGGAAGAAGTTCACGATCTCGCCATCCAGATCGTTGTAGGTCTCGATCGCCGAGGGCGCGCGGTTCAGTAGCACGGCCGCCGAACCGGCGAAGGGTTCGCAATAATGATGGCACGGCGGAAGCAGCGGCAACAGCCAGTCGAGATGGGAGAACTTCCCGCCGTACCAGCCGAACAGAATCAATTTGCGCGGCGACCGCAGCCCAACGATGCCGGGTGGCTTGCTCTTGCGGGTCTTCTTTTCGGCCTTGAGCTTTGCCTGCGTCACGGGTCCATTGTAATCACTGGGCAAGGAGTACGTCAGCCGTTCAACCATCCGGGTCGTCAAGCAGTTGCTGCAAGCGATCGCCGAGCCGCGGCGGCAAACGGGCGGGCCAGGTCGCGTCCACAAGGCCGACGCCGATCAGGTCGCGAAGGTGAGTGCGGTCCTTGTCCCGCCAAGCGATCAACTTCATCCGCACCAGGGCTTCGAGCGAAGCCACTTGAAATCCGACGGCGCGTTCCGATTCGTCGAGATCCGGCAACGGATGCTCATCGCCGGGACGGACTTTTTCGCCGGCGAAAAGGAGACGCACCCCGCCGCTCGGTTTGCCTTGGGGCCCGTCGATGAAAATATCGACGTTGAGGACGTGATGATAGACGAAGCCGGCGGCTTCGAGCGCGGCCCGGGCAGCGGGCAGATCCGAGCGCCGGACCAGCAGGTCGACGTCTCGCGTGTTGCGGACGGCGTCCTCATCAATCCGGCCGACCCACTCGGCGACGGCATTGCCACCGGCGACGGCGTAGCGCACGCCGGCGGCGTCCAGCGCGCGACTTGCCCTGCTCAGCCGCTCTTTGACTTTTTCCGCCGCCATGAGCGCCCTTTCCCAACCACTGGTTCCGACTGCTGCTTCTGACATGACGAAAGTTCGACTACCACAGGTCAGCCGTTGAACCGCGAAGCGATGAGCGTGATGTTCTGCCCGCCGAAGCCGAAGCTGTTGCTCACGGCCACGTCGCAGCGGGCCTCGCGGGCCACGTTGGGCACGTAGTCGAGATCGCAGTCGGGGTCGGGCGTCTCGTAGTTGATCGTGGGCGGCAGGATGTTGTCGCGAATCGCCAGCAAACAGACGATCAACTCGCTGACGCCCGCGGCGGCGATCAGATGGCCCATCATGCTCTTGGTGCTCGACACGGGTATCGTGTAAGCCCGCTCGCCGAACACGTTCTTGATGGCCAGCGTCTCCACGCGATCGTTCACGTCGGTGCTGGTGCCGTGGGCGTTGATGTAGTCGATGTCGTCGGCGTTCATTTGCGCGTCGGCCAAGGCCATCCGCAGGCAGCTCGCGGCCCCGCGCCCTTCGGGGTGGGTGTCGGTGATGCGGAAGGCGTCGGCCGTCGAGCCGTAGCCGGTCATCTCGCCATAAATCGGGGCGCCGCGGGCCTTGGCGTGTTCCAGTTCTTCCAACACCAACATGGCGGCCCCTTCGCCCAGCACAAAGCCGTCGCGGTTCTTGTCGAAGGGGCGCGAGGCCTTGGTCGGTTCTGCGTTGTGCGTCGAGAGCGCCGTGAGCAAGTTGAAGCCCGTCACGCCGAAGGGGTGGATCATGCTGTGCGTGCCGCCGGAGAGCATCAAGTCGGCGTCGCCGCGACGGATCAGCTCGACGGCCTCGCCGATGGCCTGACTGCTGGCGGCGCAGGCCGTGAGGCAGTTGGCGTTGGGGCCTTGGGCGTTGAAGAGTCCCGCCAGGTGGCCGGCCGGCATGTTCGGCTCTTGTTCCAACTCGGAAAGGGGATTGAGAATCTCGATGCCGATACGGGTGAACTTGGCGATATTGAGCTGATCGCCGTCGAGTGCCGCCACCATCATTTGAGTGAAGCGGTCAAAGTCTTGCTGGCCCTCGCCGCAGCCGAGATAGATGCCCAAGCGGGTCGGATCGAACTTGGCGTCGGCCAGGCCCGAATCGGCCACGGCTTGCTTGGCCGCCCCGACGGCGAACCGGGTATGACGGCCGCGGTGCCGCCATTTTTCCGAATCCTCACCCACCGCCGAGACATCCCAATCGCGGACCTCGGCGGAGATTTTGGTGGGAAAGTTGCTGGCGTCAAAGAGCGTGGTGAGGCCGATGCCCGACTCCCCCTTCAGCAGGCGTCTCCAAAGCGTGGCCACGTCGTTGCCCAGCGGCGTCACGCAGCCCATGCCGGTCACTACTACTCGTCGTTGGTGGTCGGTGGGCATGTTTGTAAGGCGTTAGGCATTGGGCGTTGGGCGTTGGGCATTGGGCAGACGTTTGCGCCTGACGCCTAACGCCCATCGCCTAATGCCTCAATCAGTTTGGCCAGTCCGGGCGGCTCGGTCAACTTCTTGCCGTCGCTGGTTCGGCCGACGTCAAAAACCCCCAGCAGCTTCATGGTGAATACAAAATTCTTCGGCTCGAAGAGGGTCTTGGCCCGGCCGGCGTCGTCGAGGTGGGCAAACATGATGTCGGCCTCGCCCTGCAAACGTTCGCCCACGTGGCTGGTCGCTTTGACGCCGGCGCCCCCGCCGCCGATGGTTTCGATCGTGGCCGTGTAACGCAAGGTGTCTCCCGGCACCGCCAAGAAGTGAAACACGGCCTTGGAAACCTTGGCCAAGATCACCTTCTCTTCGAACTGATTGACCTCGCCGACCAGCAGTCCGCCCGTCTGCGCCAACCCTTCCAGGATCAGCGAATTGGGCATCACCGGATAGCCGGGAAAATGATCGTGCAGGTGCTCCTCGGCCAGCGAGACGTTCTTGATGGCAGTGGCCCGTCGGCCGCTGTCGAATTCGAGGAACCGATCGATCCAGATCCAACGCATGGCCGCTATGCCTCGACGCCGACTTTGGTTTCGACATACCGGGCCATGTCTTGCACCGTGAGCATGTTGGCGAAGTCCTTCACATTCGGGTTCGCTTCGAAATTGTTCAGATCGGCGAACGGCATCCGCTTACGGAGCTGCGTCAGGCCCTCGGGCGTCACTTTGCCGTCGCGCACGTATTCGCTGTTGGTCAGAATGTCTTCCGGAAACAGCTCGCCGCGAGGCACCTTGATGTTGAACGTCTTTTCCAGGCGGAACACGATGTCGAGAAAGTCGATCGACTCGGCCCCCAGGTCGCCCACCAGCGTGGCTTCGGGCGTGACTTCGTCTTCGTCGACGCCCAGCGCCTCGACCAGACACGACTTGATTTTGTCGAAAATCTCTTCCTTCGACGGCATGTTAATACTCCTTGCAGAGCAGTGGTTTGCGAATCATAACCCCTTCACTCAGGCGCGGTCGAGCAATGCGAACAATTCACGCAGTTTGTGCCGCACCACCTGGTCGGTCAATGCCCTGCCGGCGTCCGTATCGGCCAGGTTATAGGTCGCCAGCGTCAGCCGGGCAGACACCGCCTGCTCGCCCTCGACCTCGCCGTGGGCCTTGAACCTGGCTTCCTCCTCGGTCTGCCCGATCAACTCCGCCACGACGGTAAGTGTTTGTCCCGGTTCGACGAACTTGTTGTATTTGACGTTCCGTGCTTCCTTCAGCACGACCACGCTGTGCTTAAAATCTTCGCTGGCCCGCACCAGCCAGGCCGCGGCCTGCGTCATGGCTTCCAGCATCAATACGCCCGGCAAAACAGGAAATCCCGGAAAGTGATCGGCTAAATACTCCTCGGCCATCGACAGGTTTTTGACGGCGGTGATCTTTTTGCCGGATTGAAGTTCAACGATTCGATCGATCAGCGTGAACCGCATATCGGACCTGAGAGACTTTGACGAGTGCGGAGACTTTGCGGTTGCCGGGCAAGTTCCACAATATACCGCGATTTGCCTCGCCCGACAATCGCTAACTAGCGGCGAATCGTGACTTTCGACCCTGCGGTGCGGTCGCCGCGGGCGGTCAGAATGTTGAAGACGTCCCGGATGTCGCGCTCGGACAGCCGGACACACCCCCGCGCCCCCGTCTGGCCGATGCTCGCCGGATCGTTCGTGCCGTGAATCAAGATGCCGTTTCCCAGGTCGAGGGCGTACTCACCGAGGGGATTGTTCGGGTCGTCTTTGTCGATGACCGCCTGCCCATAATAGGTCGGATTGACCTGTTTTTTGAGTACGATAAATTCGCTTTCGGCCAGGGCGTGGTCGGTGCCCACGCCGATGCGGAAACGCCCGGCGTAGCGGTTGCCGAGATAGAGCACCAGGTGGAGCTTCGACAAGCTGACATAAGCGCTGAACGGCCCCTTTACCACTTTAAGCTGCCCGCCGGGCACCATATCACGCGGGTCGTGGATGCCATTGATGTTGGCCAGCAATTGCCAAGGCACCTCATAAGCGTCGGCGATTTTTTCGAGCGAATCGCCCGGCTGGATCTCGTAGGGCCGTTCCAGCAGGTGCTGTCGGGAATAAATCACCGTGCCGGCCAGACGGTCGAGCAGGTCGGTCACCTGAGCGTCTTCTTCGGGCGAAAATCGCGGGTCGCCGAACCATTCCGAAAGTTCCAAGTGGGCAGCGGCCAACTGGTTTTGGGCCAGCAAGGTCTGCACCGACTGCATCAAGGCGACGAACTCGGCATGGATGTCCTCCGGCTGGTCGGGCCGCTCGTCGATTCCGCCGGGCGGTTCCGCCGGAGTGTCCGTCGATGGATAGCGCTGGTCAGGCGCATAGCGATCGGCCGTGGCGTTGGGCGTCCTTTCCGCACCGGGCACCGATGGCACGGACTGCACATCGGGGCGCGTCGAGGGGTAGGGCTGATTGGAGCTGAAGCCGTCCGCCGCGGCCTGGCCCGCCAACGGAGATTGGCTTGGCCCCGAGGCGGTTGGGTCTGCCTGACCCATTGCCAGCGGCGACGATGCTGACGGCGCGACGGCGGCCGGGGGTGCTTCGCCCGCGGCCGGCGTTGCTGGCGCATTGGTCGGCGGCGGGGCGGACGCGGCCTCGACGCTTACCACGGGGGCGCCGGTCGCATCGCTGTTTTCGGCGAACGGATCGGCCGGGCTGGTTTCATTCCAATCGCGCTGGGCCTTGCGGCGCGGACCAAAGCTCGGAGGCGATCCGGTCACGCCGACGTAAACGCCGTAGGCGGCAGCGGATAGTAGCGCGGCAAGAAATACAGTTTTGATGGTGTTCACGGTCCGTCCTCCCTGACCAGACGTGGCAGATAATAGACGAACCGGGCAATCAATGCTACGCCAGCATTTTTAGGGTGTTGGGCGCGGGTGACGGGTTGACTGCGAACGTGACCGGCGAAATTGGAAGGCTGCCAGCTTTATTCGCAAGGCTGCCAACCGTCTCCCGAAGGCGGCCACGTTTTTCCCCGCGTTTTTTCGAAGGCTGCCAAGCAAATTGGAAGGCTGCCAAGATTGCAAGTCGGCCAACTGGCAACGGTTGCCAGTTGACGCCGGCGCTTGTGGGAATTCGAGGGCCGCGCGCCGTTACGGCGCCCGAACTGGTTATCTCTCAAGACGTTGCGTGTTCGTCACGGAACGCATCAACATCCGCTTATACAAGCGCTCCGGTGGGGCACTTTTCGAAGATGGCCAACTCGCATCGAAAACCTGACCCAGAGACTGCGCAGCGCGTGGGCGGCGCGGACGCACTTCGTGCCGGGCAAGCCGCAGGGTTCGAGCGTTTGGCTCGAAGGCCATTGCTGGCCTTGAAACTGTTCCGCAGCCAGCGGCACACGCACGTGATGAGCGCCGTGCTCGACGAAGGACTGGCGTTGTTCGCCGGACTGAACGTGATTCCCAAGCGGTCGTTCCTGACGGAGT